>NZ_JABULD010000268.1:0-6211 GCF_014060985.1 Pseudomonas sp. MD195_PC81_125 | reverse complement strand
CTCGCTCCCACAGTTGACGGTGCTCCAACGGGCGGAACCCGGTTGAATGTGGGAGCGAGCCTGCTCGCGAAGCTTTTCTTTTGCCGTTACTGGCGGAACGGCCAAGCGGCAGGCGCGACCGCTCGCAGTCAGCGCGTCAAGCCATTCGCGCCAGTGTTCGCCAGCCTGAACTTCAAGGTCGCTGACGCAGGCCAGGCTCATCAGCGCCTCGTGCATTTCATCGACGTTGGCCGGCGTCGGCCACGCTTCCTCGCGCACCGCGTTGATGGCGTCGGCGTCCAGTGCCCCGAGATCATCGGTGGATTGCGGATCGCTCCAGCGTCGGTTGATCACCGCTTGGGTGCGGCGTTCTTCCAGCGGCGCATCGTCGAGAAAACTGTACGGCCGCGCGCTGAGAATTTCCGCCGCCAGCGGTGACGGTGCCGGCAGATCGCGGCTGATCAACCGCACCTCGCCACGCTCCATGCGCCGCAGCAGCGTGAGCCAGCCGTCGCTGTCCATGGCCTCGTGCAGGCAATCGTCGAGGGTCTGTTCCACCAGCGGATGCTCGGGAACCTCCCGCTCGCCGGCTAGGTTTTCCAGGCAGGCGATCTGATCGGGGAACACGCTGGCGATCAGGTCTTCGCTCTTCATCCGCTGCAACTGCGGCGCGACTTTGCGCCCGCCGGTAAAACGCGGCAACGCCAGCGCCACCCCGGCATTCCAGCGCCAGCGCACGCCGAACAGCGGCGCGTCGAGAATTGCCTGAATCAGGATGTGCTCGGCGCTGTTGCTGTGCAGGTACCGCCAGACATCATCCAGTTCGAAACTGTGGCTGGTGGACAGCGACAGGACAATCGCGTCTTCGCTGGCGGCTGCCTGCAACTCGAAGTTAAACGTGCGGCAGAAACGCTTGCGCAAGGCCAGGCCCCAGGCGCGGTTGATGCGGCTGCCGAACGGTGAATGGATGATCAACTGAGTACCGCCGGACTCATCGAAAAACCGCTCCATCAGTAGCGTGTCCTGCGAGGGCAGGGCGCTGAGGGTCAGGCGAGCGCGGGCGAGATACTCCACCAGTTGTTCGGCGCTGGCACGGTTCAGGCCGAGGGTTGCGGTCAGCCAGTCGAGCGCCGGTTGCAGATCGCCGGGGCGGACGCCAAGCAGCTCGTCGAGGGTCGCTTGCAGGCGCGCCACCGCCGCCGACAATTCATCGCTGCGCCCCGGGGCTTCGCCGAGCCAGAACGGAATGGTCGGCGGCTGGCCCTGGGCATCTTCGACCCGCACCTTGCCGGTTTCCACCCGCAGGATGCGGTAGGAGGTGTTGCCGAGCTGGAACACATCACCGGCGATGCTTTCCACGGCGAAGTCTTCATTGACGCTGCCGATGTTCAGGCCCTGCGGTTCGAGCAACACGCTGTAGTCGGCATTGTCGGGGATGGTGCCGCCACTGGTCACGGCGGTCAGTTGCGCGCCACGGCGGCCGCGCAGCGTGCGGCTGACGGCGTCGCGGTGCAGGTAGGCGCTGCGGATGCCTTGGCGGCCGTTGTACGCCTTCGGCGAGCATGGTCAGCAGCGCCTGATAGTGTTTCTCGTCGAGATCGCGGTACGGCGAGGCTTGGCGGAACAGCGCGAGCAAAGCGTCTTCGGGCCACTCCTGACAACTGACTTCGGCGATGATCTGCTGCGCCAGTACATCCAGCGGCGCTTCGGGTATGTGCAGGGTGTCGAGTTCGCCACGGCGCACGCAGTCGAGCAGCGCGGCGCACTCGATCAGGTCGTCGCGGGTGGTGGCGAACAAGCGGCCCTTGGGCGTGCCGCCGACCTGGTGCCCCGAGCGACCGACTCTTTGCAGAAACCCGGCAATCGAACGTGGCGAGGATATTTGGCAGACCAGATCGACTTCACCGATATCGATGCCCAATTCCAGCGAAGCGGTGGCGATCAGCACTTGCAACTCGCCGCGCTTGAGCCGCTGTTCGGCGTCGAGACGAAATTCCTTGGCCAGGCTGCCGTGGTGCGCGGCCACTGCGTGCTTGCCGAGACGTTCGCTGAGGTGTCGGCTCAGGCGTTCGGCGAGGCGCCGGGTATTGACGAAAATCAGCGTGGTGCGATGTTCGCGGGCCAGTTCGGCGAGCCGGTCATAAACCAGCTCCCAGACATCGTTAGCCATCACCGCCGACAACGGCACCGGCGGCACTTCGATGCCCAGATCCCGTGGCCGGGCGTGGCCGATGTCGATGATCTCGCAGGGGCGATCAGTGCCGACCAGAAACCGCGCCACGGCCTCGATCGGCTTTTGTGTGGCGGACAAGCCGATGCGGGTCAAGGGTTCGGCGCACAGCGCCTGCAGGCGCTCGAGGCTCAGCGCCAGATGACTGCCGCGTTTGCCAGCCGCGATGGCGTGGATCTCGTCGATGATCACCGTGCGTGTGTTGCCGAGCATTTTGCGTCCGGATTCGGAGCCGAGCAGCACGTACAGCGATTCCGGCGTGGTCACCAGAATGTGCGGCGCACTTTTGCGCATGGCGGCGCGGTCTTTCTGTGGCGTGTCGCCGGTGCGCACTGCCGTGGTGATGTGCAATTCGGCCAGGCCCATCTGGCGCAACTGCTCGGTGATTCCGGCCAGCGGATTTTGCAGGTTGATGCGGATGTCGTTGGACAGCGCCTTGAGCGGTGAAACGTAGACCACCAGGGTTTCGTCGGGCAGGCCCTCGGGGTTTTCCAGGCCACGGTGGACGAGGTCGTCGAGCACCGCGAGAAACGCGGTGAGGGTTTTACCGGAGCCGGTGGGCGCGGCGATCAGCGTCGAGCGGCGCTGGCGGATCAACGGCCATGCGCGGGCCTGGGCGGCGGTGACCGACGGGAAGGTGCTGCTGAACCAGGCGCTGACGGCGGGGTGAAAGCCAGTCAGGGCGGCGTCCTTGGGGATGGGCAGATTCATGCTCAAGTTATGCGGGTGGGGGCGGCAAGATGCAAGTACCGCTGGGGAGCTGCGCTGTTCATCAGGGCCTCATCGCTGGCCAGCCAGCTCCCACAGTGATTGTTGCTGAAAAGTTTGGCAATCAACACTGAACCCTGTGGGCGCTGGATTGCCAGCGATGGAGCCAGTTGATTCAGCACAATTCCCGGCGATCTACACTTTACGGGTGACGGTTGCGCACTAAACCCGCAAAATGCAACGATTCCGGCAATTATCGATGACGGTGTCACCCGCACCGTCGCTAAAGCCATCGTTCCAATCAGACTGGGCCTGCTGACTCTATGCGAATGCGCCTTATGTTACTGGGCGGCGGAAATGCCCTTGGGCAGGCGCTGATTCGCCTCGGTGCGGAAGAAGACATCGGTTTCCTCGCCCCCCGCCCGCCAGAAGACGGCTGGGATGCCGCTAGCCTGACGCAACTGCTCGACGATACCCGTCCGGATGCGTTGATCAACCTCGCCTACTATTTCGACTGGTTCCAGGCCGAGACGGTCAGCGAAAGCCGTCTTGCCGGCCAGGAACGCGCCATCGAGCGGCTGGCCGAACTGTGCCAGCACCACAACATCATTCTTGTGCAACCGTCCAGTTACCGGGTGTTTGACGGTTCGCGGGCGACTGCCTACAGCGAAAAAGACGAGCCGGTGCCGCTGGGCCTGCGCGGCCAGGCGCTGTGGCGCATCGAGCAAAGTGTCCGCGCGACCTGCCCGCAACACGTGTTGCTGCGCTTCGGCTGGCTGCTCGATGACAGCCCTGAAGGCACCCTCGGACGCTTCCTCGCCCGCGCCGAACAGCCGGATGAATTGCTGATGGCCGATGATCGCCGGGGCAATCCGACCCCGGTGGACGATGCGGCGCGAGTGATCATTTCGGTGCTCAAGCAACTCGATTGCGCGGCGCCGCTGTGGGGCACTTACCATTACGCCGGCCACGAGGCGACCACGCCGCTGGCGCTCGGTCAGGCGATTCTGACCGAAGCACGCAGCCTGCATCCGCTGGCGATCGAAGCGCCGACCGCTCAGGCCCATGCCGCGCGGCCGGATGCCGCCGAGGAACCGCAGCACGCGGTCCTCGCCTGCAAGAAAATTCTGCACACTTTCGGGATCAAGCCTCGCGCCTGGCGCGCCGCACTCCCGGCTTTACTGGATAGGTTTTATCGTCATGGCTGAAGGCCCTGTTTTAATCACCGGCGGCGCCGGTTTCATCGGCTCGCACCTGACGGATGCATTGCTCGCCACCGGCCATTCGGTGCGGATTCTCGATGATCTGTCGACCGGTAAACGCGCCAACCTGCCGCTGGACAACCCGAAGGTCGAACTGATCGTCGGTGACGTCGCCGATGCCGCGCTGGTCGCGCAGGCCATGCAAGGCTGCAGCGCCGTTGCGCATCTGGCGGCAGTCGCTTCGGTGCAGGCGTCGGTGGACGATCCGGTGAAGACGCACCAGAGCAATTTCATCGGCACCCTGAATGTCTGCGAAGCCATGCGCCAGGCCGGGGTCAAGCGTGTGCTCTACGCGTCGAGTGCAGCGGTATACGGCAACAATGGCGAAGGCGAGTCGATTGACGAAGACACGCCAAAAGCCCCGCTGACTCCGTATGCCTCGGACAAACTGGCCGGCGAACACTACTTCGATTTCTATCGTCGCCAGCATGGTCTGGAGCCGGTGATCTTCCGCTTCTTCAACATCTTCGGCCCACGCCAGGATCCGTCCTCGCCGTATTCCGGGGTCATCAGCATTTTCAGCGAGCGGGCACAGAAAGGTCTGCCGATCACCGTGTTCGGCGATGGCGAGCAGACCCGCGATTTCCTCTATGTCGAGGATCTGGTCGACGTGCTGGTGCAGGCAATCGACAAGCCTGAAGTGGAAGTGGGCGCGATGAACGTCGGCTGGAATCAGGCGATGAACCTCAAGCAGATGTTGCAAACGCTGCAGGAAGTGGTCGGCGAACTGCCACCGGTCAGCTATGGCCCGGCGCGCGCCGGCGACATCCGTCATTCGCGGGCGAACAACGCGCGTTTGCTGCAACGTTTCAAGCTGCCAGAGCCGACGCCGATGCGTGTGGGGCTGGCGCGGTTGCTGGGACGCTAAATCGAAAAAAACAAAAAAGGCGCCTTTGCAGGCGCCTTTTTTGTGGGCGGGGTATCGCTTTGACGCTTGTGCAATCCCTGTGGCGAGGGAGCTCGTCGAATCGTCGCACCGTCCCGCTCGACTGCGCAGCAGTCGCAAATTCAGTCAACGCGGTTTTTCTGAAGCACCGCTTTTGCCTTGTTCAGGGCTGCTTCGCAGCCCAGCGGGAGCAAGCTCCCTCGCCACATTAGCCCGCATTCACCACCACGCGAATGTTCGAATGTTGCTTAGAACTTGTAGCCCAGACCCACCATGTACACAAACGGATCGACATCAACATTCACCTTGGCACGGGTGCCCGGTGCCACGGCGTTGTTCTCGACGGTGGCGCGAGTATCGATGTCGATGTAGCGCACCTGGGCGTTGAGCATGATGTTGTCGGTCAGCATGTAGTCGGCGCCGACCTGCCAGGCCAGGCCCCAGGAGTTTTTCGCTTTGAAGTTGCTGAAGCCGTTGGACTGGGCTTCGCTGCCGACGTGCTCGTCGTAGATCCAGGTGTAGTTGATGCCGCCGCCGATGTAAGGCTGGAACGGCGATTTCGCATCCAGCGGGTAGTACACGACGCTGAGGGTGGGCGGCAGGTGTTTCAGGGTGCCGAGTTTGCCGTTGGCCGCTGGCAGTGCGGTGCCTTTGATTTTTACGTCATGCTCGAACGGCGAGGCGGCCAGCAACTCGATACCGATGTTGTTGGTCAGCATGTAAGCGAAGTTCAGACCCAGTTGGGTGTCGCTGCTCATGGTCGCCTTGCCGCCCAGGTTGGTGCCGCTCAACGGACCCTGATCGACTTTGACGCTGGAGCTGTCGGCCTTCGGGTTGACGGTAATCGCACCGGCGCGAACGATGATGTCACCGGCTTCGTGGGCGTGGGCGAGCGGGGCTGCGAGCGCGACTGCAAACAGCGAGGCGCTGAGCAAGGACTTGTTCATGGGAGCTCCAAAAGGACGTTAAAAATGTCTGATGTCCTATGGTATGAAGCCAACTGATACGGTCTTTTGACTCAGCTCAATGAAACAGTGATGCCCCGGTTTTTTGTGGAACCTTGGCCGGCCCCTTCGCTGGCAAGCCAGCTCCCACAGGTTTCGTTGGTGTTCAAAAAATCGGTGAACGACTCGATCACTGTGGGAG
>NZ_JABULD010000308.1:0-7493 GCF_014060985.1 Pseudomonas sp. MD195_PC81_125 | reverse complement strand
TGGCTTGCCAGCGATGGCATCACCGCGGTACGACGAACTATCGCGTCGTCCGCATCGCTGGCAAGCCAGCTCCCACAGGTATTGCGTGTATCAGGAGCCGATGTAGCTGGTCTTCACGACCGTGTAGAACTCTTGCGCATAGCGGCCTTGCTCACGTGAGCCATAGGATGAACCCTTACGGCCCCCGAACGGAACGTGGTAATCGACACCGGCGGTCGGCAGGTTGACCATCACCATCCCGGCCTGCGAATGGCGCTTGAAGTGGTTGGCGTACTTCAGCGACGTGGTGGCGATACCGGCGGACAAACCGAACTCGGTGTCGTTGGCCATCGCCAGCGCCGCCTCGTAATCGGCCACGCGAACGATGTTGGCCACCGGGCCAAAGATTTCTTCACGGCTGATGCGCATCGACGCTTCGCTGTCGGCAAACAGCGTTGGCGCGAGGAAGTAGCCTTCGGTGTCGCAGGTCACCAGACCACCGCCGCTGACCAGACGTGCACCTTCGGACTGGCCGATGTCGATGTACTTCATGTCCTGTTCCAGCTGCGCCTGGGAAACTACCGGGCCGATGTCGGTGCCGGATTTCAGCGCGTGGCCGACCTTGATCGACTGCATGCGCTCGGCCATGGCTTCAACGAACTTGTCATGAATCCCGGCAGTGACGATCAAACGACTCGACGCCGTGCAACGCTGGCCGGTGGAGTAGAACGCGCTCTGCACCGACAGCTCGACCGCCTGCTTGAGGTCGGCGTCGTCGAGAATGATCTGCGGGTTCTTGCCGCCCATTTCCAGCTGAACCTTGGCCTGGCGCGACACGCAATTAACGGCGATCTGCCGACCCACGCCGACCGAACCGGTGAAACTGATGCCATCGACTTTCGGGCTGTTGACCAGCGCTTCGCCGACCACCCGACCGCTGCCCATCACCAGGTTGAACACGCCGGCCGGGAAGCCAGCGCGGGAGATGATTTCCGCCAGGGCCCAGGCACAACCCGGCACCAGATCCGCCGGTTTCAGCACCACACAGTTGCCGTAGGCCAGGGCCGGGGCGATTTTCCATGCCGGGATGGCAATCGGGAAGTTCCACGGGGTGATCAGACCGACCACGCCGAGA
Organism: Pseudomonas sp. MD195_PC81_125; assembly: GCF_014060985.1. Taxonomy (NCBI): domain Bacteria; kingdom Pseudomonadati; phylum Pseudomonadota; class Gammaproteobacteria; order Pseudomonadales; family Pseudomonadaceae; genus Pseudomonas; species Pseudomonas sp. MD195_PC81_125. The sequence continues at coordinate 6,379 of NZ_JABULD010000308.1, read as the reverse complement.
GCTTCGCGGGTGACTTCGACGTTGACGCCCGGGCGCACCGACGGCACGTAGTCGCCGGATAGACGCAGGCATTCACCGGCGAAGAACTTGAAGATGTTGCCGGCGCGGGTCACTTCGCCGATGGCTTCGGGCAGGGTCTTGCCCTCTTCGCGGGCCAGCAGGGTACCGAGTTCCTCGCGACGGGCGAGGATCTCCGTGCCGACTTTATCCAGCGCATCGTGACGGGCCTGAATGCCCGAAACCGACCAGGTCGGGAACGCGGCGCGGGCCGCATCGATGGCGGCGTGAACCTGCGTCAGGTCAGCCTTGGCGTAGTCGCCGATGGTGTCGCTCAGTTCGGACGGGTTGATATTCGCCGAGTAGTCGGCACCGGCGACCCATTCACCGTTGATGTAGTTGTCGTAGCGTTTTGCAGTTGTCACAGGGCAGCCCTCAAATCTCAAAGCCTTTACGCAAAAAGCCGCTGATTACTCAGCGGCCGCGTTTTTGTCGGGTGTTACTGCGCACCTTGCTTGTCGATCAGCGCAGCCAGCATTTCGTACTCTTCGCCGGTCAGGTCGGTCAGCGGTGCCCGCACCGGGCCTGCGTCATAGCCGGCGATTTTCGCGCCTGCCTTGACGATGCTCACGGCGTAGCCAGCCTTGCGGTTGCGGATGTCGAGGTACGGCAGGAAGAAGTCGTCGATGATCTTGCCGACGGTGGCGTGATCGTCGCGGGCAATCGCGTGGTAGAAGTCCATCGCGGTTTTCGGGATGAAGTTGAACACCGCCGACGAGTAAACCGGCACGCCCAGTGCTTTGTAGGCAGCGGCGTAGACTTCCGCGGTCGGCAGGCCGCCGAGGTAGCTGAAGCGATCACCGAGGCGGCGACGGATCGACACCATCAACTCGATATCGCCCAGACCGTCCTTGTAGCCGATCAGGTTCGGGCAGCGCTCGGCCAGTCGCTCCAGCAATGGCGCAGTCAGGCGGCAGACGTTGCGGTTGTAGACCACCACCCCGATGTTCACCGATTTGCACACGGCTTCAACGTGGGCGGCGACGCCGTCCTGACTGGCTTCGGTCAGATAGTGCGGCAGCAGCAACAGGCCTTTGGCGCCCAGGCGCTCGGCTTCCTGGGCGTACTCGATGGCCTGACGGGTCGAACCGCCGACACCGGCCAGAATCGGTACGCTGCTGGCGCAGGTGTCGACGGCAGTCTTGATGATTTCCGAGTATTCGCTGGCGGCCAGGGAGAAGAACTCACCGGTGCCGCCGGCGGCGAACAAGGCTGAAGCGCCATACGGAGCCAGCCATTCCAGACGCTTGATGTAGCCCGCGCGGTTGAAATCGCCCTGCGCGTTGAAATCGGTCACCGGGAACGACAGCAGGCCGGCAGAGAGGATGGACTTCAGCTCTTGTGGATTCATTATTCGAACACCCTGGGTAGCAACGTTTTTTGTGAGTTTTATGATTCAGCCAACGCTGAAGTTGTAGGTCATCGTACAACTTAAAAGACAACCGTCAACTGCATTTCATCGTTGCCCCGCACTTTTTGTCGGACAAGATTCCTTCTTGACGTAGGAAAAATCTGGTCTAGGCTCGATTCAACTGTATATACATACAGTTAAAAATAAATTCACCGACGACATATCAAGGAGCCAGAAATGTCCGGACTGCATGCAAAGCCACAGGAACGACCCAACCCGGTCGTCGCTCGACTCGATGATCTTTTCACTGTAAAAGGCATCCACTTCAACGCCGACAATCCGCATCTGCTGCTGCACATCGCCGACGCCCACAGCGATGTCGCACCGGCCACCGCCCTCCCCGGCAGCGCCTTGAACATTCGACCGCCACTGCGTTTCGAAGGCGCTGAACACACAGCCATCGGCGACAACACCTTGCTGCGCTTCAGCGAAAATGCCGAACCGATCCGCGCGCAAAACAAGCCCTTGCACTTGCCCAATGGCCTTGCGCTGACCTACGGCCAGGTGGTGGCGCTGGCTGGAGATTTCTACGGTGTGGTCGATCGACCGATCAACGAAGGCGCGACCCCGGCTGATCGCCTGAACCGCTTCCATGCTGCATTTGATTCTCTCGCCGTGCTGCCGGCCTCCCGGGCCGAGGCCACGCAGATTCTCGCGGTCATGCAAAAGGAGATCGACGCGGTCAAACAGGCGATCAAGGACGGCAAAGCACCGCACGAAGCCTACGACGCGCTCGGAGATACGTTGTCCGAAGAGTGGAACAAGCTCACCGGCGGTGGCAGTTTCGTCTCCGCACTGTTTCCGCTTGGGCGCTATCTGAAACTGGCGGCGAACAACACCGACCACTTCGGCGAATGGGCCAGACTGGCCTACATCGCCGGGCACACGGGCGCCTTGCAAACCGCCGTCGCAGCCCGCGCCAATCACGATGAGCAGCAACTGGAACGGGCCTACGCGATGAACGCGTTTGCCGACCACTTCCTCACCGACCTGTTCTCTGCCGGCCACCTGCGTGTGCCACGCAAAGAGATGGCGGCGGTGGTCACGCCGAGCGATCTCGGCTCGCTGGTCACCCGTTTCATGCACGACGAGGACAGCAAATTCGGCCTCAAGGTGCGCAACGCCCATGGCGATCAATGGCGCGCCTACGGCGACAAACGCTACTTCGACGCCAGCGACGCGGACAACCGCACCCAGGTCAATCTGGCGGTGCAGGCTTCGGCGGATGAAATCTTCGCCGCCTACCTCAGCGGCAACGTGCCCGCCCCTTCAACGTTTGCCGCGCTGCAACGCCTGCCGGATCTGACGGCGGTGCTGAATCTGTCCAGCAACTTCTCGCCGCTGTTCCGCGTCGAGGGCGGCAAGGTACTGCGGCGCAAAGATGTGAACAACCTCAACGACACCGCCACCATCGATGACTGGTGGGGCTGGAGCACGTACTTGCTGCTCAAGGACTACCACCCGACAGGCAACGTCAATCAGGGAGAATGAGCAATGACGATCACATTGAAACTGGAACTGGCGTCGGGGCAGTCGCTGCAGGGCGCACCGCTGGAGCTGCTGGCGGACGGCAAGCCGATTGCGCGAGGGATTGTGGATGAGGACGGTTTGGTGGCGTTTGCTGCCAGGCCGCGCAAAGCAAAACTGGCGGTGAGGGTGGATCGCTCGATATTGCCGCGCTGAATTCACCGGCCTCATCGCTGGCAAGCCAGCTCCCACAGTCACGGTTGTCGTACGCGAAAGCCGCTTCAACACTTCAACTTGGGGGAGCGTGGCTTGCCAGCGATGGCGGTATGTCAGGCGCACATAAACCGCCAGACACTCAGCCGCGCTGCGCCTGCGCCTCTTCATGGGCCTGGCGCAGCCTTTCACGGCTGTTGGTCAAATGCAGGCGCATCGCCGCCCGCGCCGCATCGGCATCCTGGCGGGCAATCGCCTCGTAGATTTCCTCGTGCTCACGGCTCAGGCGGTTCATGTAGTGCTGCTGATCATCGTGGGCCAGGCGCGCCGAATTCAACCGCGTACGCGGAATGATGCTGGTGCCCAGGTGGGTCATGATGTCGGTGAAGTAGCGGTTGCCGGTGGACAGAGCGATTTCCAGGTGGAAGGCGAAGTCCGACGCTACCGCATCGCTGGCGTGGGCCACGCTGTCGTTCAGTGCATCGAGGGCGGCGCGCATGGTCGCCAGTTGTTCGGGACTGCGACGTTGCGCGGCGAGGCCGGCAGATTCGACTTCCAGGCTGATGCGCAATTCGAGAATCGCCAGCACATCACGCAGGGTGACCACCGTGGCCGGATCGATACGGAAACCGCTCGGGCTTGGCGTGTCGAGCACAAAAGTGCCAATGCCGTGGCGGGTTTCAACTTGACCGGCCGCCTGCAAACGGGAAATGGCCTCGCGCACCACGGTGCGGCTGACGCCATGGGCTTCCATGATCGCCGACTCGGTGGGCAGTTTGTCACCGCGCTTGAGCAGGCCATCGCGGATCTGCTCGCTCAGCACCGTCACCAGTTCCTGGGCCAGGCTGCGGCGCTTGCGCGGGAGGCGAGGGGTGTCGATCGGGTTTTCCATGGTCAACGTCTGGTCTCGAAAATTCGGCTTGGTGAGCATCATAGCGCACGCGGGTTGTACGATCACTGTCGAGTCGAAGCACCGCCCCTGTAGGAGCTGCCGCAGGCTGCGATCTTTTTGATCTTTRAAAAAACAAACATCAAAAAGATCGCACCTGCGGCAGCTCCTACAAGCGCGGTGGGGCGTAAATGACAGGGATTTACGCCAAATCGCAGGCAAAAAAAACCCGGGTTCTGGGGGGTGAATCCGGGTTAAGACCATTAGGAGTAAAACAAAGGCACGCGGTCCCTTGGTACCTTTACCGGCACGGCACTTGGGGGAGATGCCGCCCGACAGTTCAAGTATTGATCAGTCTGGCGTTCAGTCCAGTTGAGCGGTCGGGGTTTTTAAACAAATTTGGAATACGTGCGCTTCAGTTGAGTTCTCATTGCCGCCTCAGCGTTCGCAAAATGAACAAGAAACACAGATATGGTCGGATGATCCGTGCATTTTTGTGCAAGTTAGGCATAATACGCGGCTTCGAATTTTGACCCCTACAGACCTTTTCTTATGCACAAAGAACCTCGTAAGGTCCGTGAGTTTCGTCGCCGTGAGCAAGAAATTCTCGATACCGCGCTCAAGCTGTTCCTCGAACAAGGTGAAGACAGTGTCACCGTCGAGATGATTGCTGATGCCGTGGGTATCGGCAAAGGCACGATCTACAAGCACTTCAAATCCAAGGCCGAGATCTATCTGCGGCTGATGCTCGATTACGAGCGCGATTTGAACGAGCTGCTGCATTCGGCCGATGTCGACAAGGACAAGGAAGCGCTGTCCCGTGCCTACTTCGAATTCCGTATGCGCGACCCTCAGCGCTATCGCCTGTTCGACCGTCTCGAAGAGAAGGTGGTGAAAGGCAATCAGGTACCGGAAATGGTCGAGGAACTGCACAAGATCCGTGCCTCGAACTTCGAACGCCTGACCTTGCTCATCAAGGGCCGGATCAGCGAAGGCAAGCTCGAAGACGTGCCGCCGTACTTCCACTACTGCGCGTCCTGGGCGCTGGTGCACGGCGCGGTCGCGCTGTATCACTCGCCGTTCTGGAGCAACGTGCTCGAAGATCAGGAAGGTTTCTTCCAGTTCCTGATGGACATCGGCGTGCGCATGGGCAACAAGCGCAAGCGCGATCCGGAAACCCCGAGCAGCTGAATCATTCAGCGGCCTTATTGCGCCATGATTTCGCTACATGACGCAGTACCGCAGGAATATACTCAGGCATAGGGCTTGCTAAAACTTGATTTGTGAGTCAAGTTTTAGCGGCTCGAAATTCTATCGCCGGAGTGATCATGATCGTTGACCGTCAAGGCAGGCGTTTTCGCAATTTGCGCATCAGCCTGACTTCAGCCTGCAATTACGCCTGTACCTACTGCGTGCCCAACGGCAAGCGGTTGGTGGCTGCGCAGGATGAACTGTCGGCCGAGGCCATGGCCCGTGGCGTGGCTTATCTGATCGAAGCCGCCGGCATCGAGCGCCTGCGCATCACCGGCGGCGAGCCGCTGGTCAGCCCCAAACTCGAATCTTTCATGAGCGCCGTCGGCAAGATGGGCCTGGAAGACATCAGCCTGACCACCAACGGTCAACTCCTGGCGAAAAAGCTGCCGCTGCTGGTGGACGCCGGTCTGCGCCGGATCAACGTATCCCTCGATACCTTGGATGCCGGCGCGTTCCGCAGCATCGCCCGTGGCGGCGATCTGGCGACCGTGCTCGATGGCATGGACCAGGCGAAAGCGGCGGGGCTGAAGATCAAGATCAACATGGTGCCGTTGCGCGGGCAGAACCTGGATCAGGTGATGCCGCTGCTCGATTACTGCCTGGAACGTGGCTACGAGCTGCGTTTCATCGAGTTGATGCGCATGGGCCACCTCGCCACTGACTCCAATGCCTTCCTGCAACAGTTCGTCAGCCTGCAGCAGTTGCTGAGCCTGATTGGCGAGCGTTATGAGTACGCACAAGCCGATGCGCCGGTGGACGCCACGGCCGTACGCTATGCGATCCCGGGGCTGGGCCATTTCGGTGTGATTGCCAACGAAAGCGTACCGTTTTGCAGAACCTGCTCGCGCTTGCGTCTGTCTTCGACGGGATGGCTGCACGGCTGCCTGTCGTCGAGCAACCGCCACTATGTCGGCGATCTGCTCGACAAGCCGCGTCATCAGGCATTGCCGGCGCTGCAGCGTTTGCTGGTCAAGGCGCTGGGCGACAAGCAGGAAGTGGCGTTCTCCGGTGGTGCGACCGTCATGAAGATTATCGGCGGCTGATCCCTTTTTTTCGCGAGCAGGCTCGCTCCCACAGGGTTTTTTTTT
>NZ_JABULD010000442.1:0-12693 GCF_014060985.1 Pseudomonas sp. MD195_PC81_125 | reverse complement strand
GATTATTTTGCACTCTTACTTCATTAAGGAGCTCGCCGAAGATGAGCGATCTGAATAACCCTGGCCTGGTGCGCGACATCAAACGGCTGATCATCGATGCCCTGGGCCTCGAAGACATCAGCGTCGACGATATCGGTGACGAACAGACACTGTTCGGCGAAGGCCTGGGTCTGGATTCTGTCGACGCGCTGGAACTGGGTCTGGCGATCCAGAAAAAATACGGCATCAAGATCGACGCCGACGCCAAAGACACCCGTAACCACTTCACCAACGTGGCGAGCCTTGCGGCATTCGTCACGGCAAAACAGGCAGCTTGAGACCGGACCATGCAAACTCGTGACGACATTTTCAACACCCTGCGCGATGCCTTGGTCGAGCTGTTCGAACTGGATCCGGGGCGCATCAGCCTGGAGTCCAACCTGTATCAGGATCTGGAGATCGACAGCATCGACGCGGTCGATCTGATCGATCACATCAAACGCCAGACCGGCAAGAAAATCGCCGCCGAGGAATTCAAGTCGGTGCGCACTGTCGGTGACGTGGTCGAGGCGGTCTACCGTCTGGTTCAACCGGCCGCATGAGCCGATTGATCGGCCTCGGCCTGCTGCTGGCGGGGCTGCTGTACCCCTTTGCGGTGTATTTCGGCATGGAGCACTTCGCCCCGTGGCAGTTCGGGCTGCTGCTGGGTAGCCTGTGGCTGGCGCGGGCCCTGACTGGCGAGCGCAAGCCAGGCAGTCTGTGGATGGCCTGCGTGGCGATTGTGTTCTGCGTGCTGCTGGCGCTGTTTGACAGTCCGCTGTTGCTGCGCTGGTACCCGGTGCTGATCAGCGGCTTCATGCTGGTGCTGTTCAGCCTGAGCCTGAAATGGGGCCCGCCGATGGTCGAGCGCCTGGCACGACTGCGCGAGCCGCAACTGCCGCCCGAGGCGATCTGCTACACGCGTCAGGTCACCGTGGCCTGGAGCGTGTTTTTCTTCTGCAACGGTTTGTGCGCCGCGCTCCTGACCCTGTGGGCGCCGCTGCATTGGTGGATGTTGTACACCGGCCTGATCTCCTACGGATTGATCGGCCTGATGTTTGCCATTGAATGGCTGATACGACAACGGGTAAGAGGCCGTAAATGAACTGGACAAAACTTGAGCAACTGTTGCTCAAGGCCCTGCCGGGGCGAGCGATCACCGACACCCCGGCCCTCGACCATGCGCAACTGCGCGAGCAGGCGCTAAGCATTGCCGCCGGCCTGCAAGCACGCGGCGTGCAGCGCGTGGCGGTGCATCTGGAAGATGCCGCCGACCTCGCCATCGCCCTGCTCGGGGCCTGGCGCGCCGGCGTCAGCGTCCTGTTGCCCGCGGACCTGCAAGCGCAGACCCGCCAGCGCTGGTCGAGTGAAGTCGATCTGTGGCTGAGCGATCACTCCGATGATTCACACCTGAGCGATCTGTTGCAGCCTGCCCTGCCCGGCGTCGAACTGGATCTCGACCAGTACCGCCTGAGCCTGTGCACCTCCGGCTCCAGCGGTGAGCCCAAGCGCATCGACAAGACCCTGCGCCAACTGGTCAATGAGGTCGAAGCCCTGGAACAGTTGTGGGGGGCGAATCTGGGTGAAGCCTGGATCATCGGCAGTGTCGCCACTCAGCACATCTACGGCTTGTTGTTCCGCGTGCTGTGGCCGCTGTGCGCCGGACGGCCGTTCGTGCGCAGGCAACTGGCGTTCCCGGAAGATCTGCAACGCGCCAGCCGCGAATATCCGGCCTTCGCCTGGGTGGGCAGCCCGGCGCTGCTCAAGCGCATGGGCGACAACCTCGACTGGCCGGCGCTGAGTGCCGTGCGCCGGGTGTTTTCCTCCGGCGGCGCATTACCCGCAGACGCGGCGCAAAGTCTGCAGCAACGCTTGCAACAGTGGCCGACCGAAATCCTCGGCAGCTCGGAAACCGGCGGCATCGCCTGGCGCCAAGGCGCCAGCCTGTGGCAGCCCTTCGCCGGGGTTGAACTGAGCCAGGACAGCGACGGCGCCCTGCTGATCGCTTCCCCCTATTTGCCGGCGGGACATGTCGAACACACCGCCGACGCTGCGTGCATCGCTGCCGACGGACGTTTCGAGCTGCTCGGGCGGCTGGACCGTATCGTCAAACTCGAAGAGAAGCGCATTTCCCTGCCGATGCTGGAACAGGCATTGGTCGCCCACGACTGGGTCGCCGAAGCACGGCTGGGCGTGGTTCAGGAAAACCGCGCAGTACTCGGCGCCCTGCTGGTGCTCAGCGACGCTGGCCTGTTTGCCTTGCGCGAACACGGCCGTCGCAGCCTGACCGAAGCCCTGCGCAAGCACCTGAGCCAGCATTGCGAAGCGCTGGCCTTGCCCCGGCGCTGGCGTCTGGTGCGGCAACTGCCGCTGAACAGCCAGGGCAAACTGCCCCAGGCCGACATCGAAGCACGGTTGCTGGCGCCACGGCCGAAAGCGCCAGAAGTGCTGGAGCAAGTCGAAACCGACGGCGAGTGGAGCCTGCAATTGAGTGTTCCACCGGATCTGGCCTACTTCAGCGGCCACTTCCCAAAAGCCCCGGTGCTGCCCGGCGTGGTGCAGGTCGAATGGGCACTGAACCTCGGCCGACAACTGCTGAACCTGCCCGGAAAATTTGCCGGCATGGAAGTGCTGAAATTCCAGCAACTGGTGCGCCCGGGCGATGAAGTCCAACTGCACCTGCGCTTCGATCCTGAGCGCGGCAAGCTGTATTTCGCCTACCGCAATGACACCGCGACCTGCTCCAGCGGACGCATCCTGCTAGGAGCCGCCGATGCATAACCTGTGGCGAGGGAGCTTGCTCCCGCTGGGCTGCGCAGCGGCCCCAAACCCGGCTCACGCAAAACTGCGAGCGAGTGCTGCGCACTCGAGCGGGAGCAAGCTCCCTCGCCACAGTGGGGATGTGTTCAATGCATAACCCTTGCGCCGTGATTCCGGTCTACAACCATGAAACCGTGATCGGCACCGTGGTCGACGCGCTGCTCGCCCAGGACCTGCCGTGCATTCTGGTGGACGACGCCAGCACCCCGTCGTGCGCGCGCGTGCTGGATGCGCTGGCCGAACGTGATCAGGTGCATCTGGTGCGCCTGACCCTCAATCAGGGCAAGGGCGGCGCGGTGATGACCGGCTTGCGCGAAGCGGCGCGTCTGGGCTTCACCCATGCCCTGCAAGTGGACGCCGATGGCCAGCACGACCTGCACGACGTCGCGCGTTTCGTCGCGGAATCCCGCGCCCACCCGGACGCCATGATCTGCGGTTATCCACTGTTCGACGAGAGCGTGCCCAAGGGCCGTTTGTACGCGCGTTATCTGACTCATGTGATGGTCTGGATCAACACGCTGTCGCTGCAGATCCGCGATTCGATGTGTGGCTTTCGCGTCTATCCGCTGGCCCCGACGCTGGCGCTGATCGACTCGGCACGAGTCGGCAAGCGCATGGATTTCGACTCCGACATCCTCGTGCGCCTGGCGTGGCGCAACCAGCCGATGCGCTGGCTGCAGACCAGCGTGCATTACCCGCTGGACGGCGTCTCGCACTTCCGCCTGTTCCACGACAACGCGCTGATTTCCAGCATGCACACCCGGTTGTTCTTCGGCATGCTGCTGCGCCTGCCCGTCATCCTCTGGCGCCGGTGGCGCACATGAGCGTCGAGACCGACAAGAAGCACTGGGCCGACCGCGAAGAGCGCGGCAGCTTCCTGCTGATGAAATTCACCGCGTTCGCCGCCAAAGTGCTTGGCCGACGTCTGCTCAGTCCGCTGCTGTACGGCATCGTCCTGTACTTCTTCCTGTTCGGCCGTACCGCGCGCAACAGTGCCTGGCAATACCAGCAACGGCTGGCTGACTGGAGCAACCGCGGCGAATTGCGCCCCAGTTACTGGCGCGTGTTCCGCCAGTTCATGGCGTTCGCCGATTCGCTGCTCGACAAGCTCGACGTGTGGAACGGCAAGCTGCGCATCGAGCAAATCGAAATCATCGACCCGGCACTGCTGCGCAATCAGCTGCGCGGCAGTCGCGGGCAACTGCTGGTCGGCGCGCATCTGGGCAACCTCGAAGTGTGCCGCGCACTGGCCGAGATCGGCGAAAAGGTCACCATGAACGTGTTGGTACACACCAAGCACGCCGAACAGTTCAACCGCTTGCTGGGCGAGGCCGGCGCGACCAATCTGCGCCTGATTCAGGTCAGCGAACTGGACCCGGTGATCATGCTGCAACTGCACGAACGCCTGGAGCGCGGCGAGTGGCTGGCGATTGCTGGCGACCGCGTGCCGTTGCACGGCGGGCGCAGCGTCACCGTGGATTTTCTCGGCCACCCGGCAGCGTTTCCGCAAGGCCCGTGGTTGCTGGCCGGTTTGCTCAAATGCCCGGTCAATCTGCTGATGTGCCTGAAACAACCGGACGGTCACTATCGCCTGACCCTCGAACCGTTTGCCGACAGCGTGGTGTGGACGCGCCGTGAGCGCGAGCAGGTCATTCATCAGTGGGCCACCCGCTATGCGCAGCGCCTGAGTCACTATTGCCTCGAAGCCCCGCACCAATGGTTCAACTTTTACCCTTTCTGGAAGACCGATGACGACGCCAACCCATGAGCCGGTAACTTTCGGCGAACGCCCTTTGCGCATCGAAGACGTGCTGGCCCTGGCCAACCGTCAGGCGCCCGTGCAGTTGCAGAGCGACGCCGCTTACCGCGAGCGCATCGCCAAAGGCGCACGGTTCCTCGATTCGCTGCTGGACAAGGAAGGCGTGATCTACGGCGTGACCACCGGTTACGGCGATTCCTGCGTGGTCGCGGTGCCGCTGCATCACGTCGAAGCATTGCCGCGTCATCTCTACACTTTCCACGGTTGCGGGCTGGGCAAGCTGCTCGACGCCCAGGCCACCCGCGCCGTGCTGGCAGCGCGCTTGCAGTCGCTGTGCCACGGCGTGTCCGGGGTGCGAATCGAACTGCTGGAGCGCCTGCATGCCTTCCTTGAACACGACATCCTGCCGCTGATCCCCGAAGAAGGTTCGGTCGGCGCCAGCGGTGATCTGACGCCGCTGTCCTACGTCGCCGCGACCCTGTCCGGCGAGCGCGAAGTGTGGTTCCGTGGCGAGCGTCGCCAGGCTGCCGACGTGCATCGCGAACTCGGCTGGACGCCGCTGGTGCTGCGCCCGAAAGAAGCGCTGGCGTTGATGAACGGCACCGCAGTGATGACTGGTCTCGCGTGCCTGGCCTTCGCCCGCGCTGACTATCTGCTGCAACTGGCCACGCGCATCACCGCGCTCAACGTGGTCGCGCTGCAAGGCAATCCGGAACACTTCGACGAGCGTCTGTTCGCCGCCAAGCCGCATCCGGGACAGATGCAAGTCGCCGCGTGGCTGCGCAAGGATCTGGCAATCGACGCGCCGACCGCGCCGCTGCATCGCCTGCAGGATCGCTACTCGCTGCGCTGCGCCCCGCACGTGCTCGGGGGTGCTGGCCGACAGCCTGAACTGGCTGCGCTCGTTCATCGAAACCGAGCTCAACAGCGCCAACGACAATCCGATCATCGACGCCGAAGCCGAGCGCGTGCTGCATGGCGGGCACTTCTACGGCGGGCACATCGCATTCGCCATGGACAGCCTGAAAAATCTGGTGGCCAACGTTGCCGATCTGCTCGACCGACAACTCGCGTTGCTGGTGGACGAGCGCTACAACCACGGCTTGCCGAGCAACCTGTCCGGTGCTCCGGCGGAGCGCGCCATGATCAATCACGGCTTCAAGGCCGTGCAGATCGGCACCAGTGCCTGGACTGCCGAAGCGCTGAAAAACACGATGCCGGCCAGCGTATTCTCACGCTCCACCGAGTGCCACAACCAGGACAAGGTGAGCATGGGCACCATCGCCGCCCGTGACGCGATCCGCGTGCTGGAGCTGACCGAACAGGTCGCCGCCGCCACGTTGCTCGCGGCCAATCAAGGCGTGTGGTTGCGCGGTCGTGATGAAGACGCGCGTGCGCTGCCACCTTCGCTGGCCGCCATGCACGAAGAGCTGGCCAAGGACTTCCCGCCGGTCATCGAAGACCGTGCACTCGAAGGCGAATTGCGCCTGTGCCTGCAACGTATCGCCGAGCAACACTGGAGGCTGCATGCGTAGCGCCGGAGTGCTGCACGCCGACACGGAAATCCTCGTGCCGTTTTTTGACGTCGACACTATGCATGTGGTCTGGCACGGGCATTACGTCAAATACCTGGAAGTGGCGCGCTGCGCGCTGCTCGACCAGATCGGCCACAACTACACGCAGATGTCCGAGTCCGGTTACGCCTGGCCGATCATCGACCTGCAATTGCGTTACGTGCGTGGCGCGGTGTTCGGCCAGCGTTTGAACGTGCGCGCCAGTCTGGTGGAGTGGGAGAACCGCTTGAAGATCAATTATCTGATTACCGACCTGCAGACCGGCGAGCGCCTGACCCGTGCCAGCTCGGTGCAGGTGGCGGTCGAGATCAGCAGCCGCGAAATGCAACTGGCTTCCCCCAAAGTGTTCACCGACGCGGTGCAGAGGATGCTGCGATGAACCTGTTCTGCAAAGGCCTTGGCGCGCTGGCGCTGCTCGCCGTGTCGACGCTGGCCAACGCCTTCGACCTGCAGCAGCTCAGCGAGCAACTGGCGAAACCGGAAGTGATCCACGGCCAGTTCATTCAGGAAAAGCACCTGCGCGCGCTGCCTCAGCCGTTGCTCAGCAAGGGCAGCTTCGTGCTGGCGAAAAACCACGGTCTGCTCTGGCTGCTCAAGACCCCGCTGCAACAGGATTACCGCATCACCGCCAACGGCATCGCCCGTCGTGACGGCAACGCTTGGCAGTTGCTGCCGAACAAGAGCGCCGGTGCCGAACAGAACCGCTTGTTCCTCGCTGTGCTGCAAGGTGACAGCAGCGGCTTGCAGCGGGATTTCGAACTGGCCCTGAGCGGCGACGCACAGCAGTGGAAACTCACCCTGACCCCGCGTTCGCTGCTGCTCAAGCAAGTGTTCAATCAGATCAATATCAACGGTGGTGAGCTGGTACAGACCATCGAACTGCTGGAAACCCAGGGCGACAGCACCGTGCTGCGCATGCAGGACAGCATTGCAAACCAGCCGTTGAGCGAAGCGGAGCAACATGACTTTGCCGAGTGAGCGCAGGCTGCCGTGGCTGTTCCTGATCCTGCTGCTGGCGGTCGTCGCGCTGGCCGGGTGGCAGTGGCGCGACGGTGCGCCACTGTCGGCCAACCTCATGGAGCTGGTGCCCGGGACCAACCCTGACGCCCTCGAACTGCGCGCCGAACAGCGCATGCAGGAACCGCTCAATCGGGAAATGCTGGTACTGGTCGGGCACGCCGATCGCCAGCAAGCGCTGGCCATGGCGCAAACCCTCGGCGAGCAATGGCAGGCCAGCGGTCTGTTCGAAAAGGTCCAGTGGAACCTGCAGGCGGATCTGCCGGCGCTGCGCACGCAACTGCTGCAAGGGCGGCTGGCGATGCTCTCGGCGGATGATCGGCAACTGCTGACCGAGCATCCCGATGCGTTCATTCAACAACGGGTGCAGGCGCTGTTCGACCCGTTCAACGGTTTCACCTTGGTACCGAGCCAGGATGACTGGCTGGGCCTGACCGGGCGCATCCAGAACAGCCAGCCGAAACACGGTGCGGTGCAACTGGACATCGGCAGCGCCGCACTGGTCGCCGATGCCGACGGCAAGAGCTGGGTGCTGCTGCGCGCGCGTACCACCGGCAATGCCTTCGATATGAACCTGCCGCTGAAAGTCGCCGATCTGCTGCAGCACAGTCGCGAGCAAGCAGCGAAATCCGATGTACAACTGTTGGCCGCCAGCGGCCTGCTGTACGCCGCCAACGGTCAGCAGCAAGCCACCCGCGAAATGACCTGGGTCGGCGGCGGCGCCACCCTCGGTATTCTGCTGTTGCTGCTGTTGGCGTTCCGCCGCTGGCGGGTGCTGCTGGCGTTCGTGCCGGTGCTGGTGGGCATGCTGTTCGGCGCGGTGGCCTGCGTCGCGGTGTTCGGCCACATGCATGTGATGACGCTGGTGCTCGGCTCCAGCCTGATCGGCGTGGCGGTGGATTACCCGCTGCACTATCTGTCGAAAAGCTGGAGCCTCAAGCCGTGGCGCAGTTGGCCGGCGCTGCGCCTGACCCTGTCCGGGCTGACGCTGAGCCTGATCACCAGCGCCATCGGTTATCTGGCGCTGGCCTGGACGCCCTTCCCGGCGCTGACGCAAATCGCGGTGTTCTCCGCTGCCGGCCTGCTCGGTGCTTACCTGTCGGCGGTGTGCCTGCTGCCGGCCCTGCTGAAAAACGTTGAGCTGCAACCGGCGCAATGGCCGCTGCGCCTGGCCGAGCGCTTGGTGCAACTGCGCGAAAACCTGCTCGAACACGTGCGCACCCCGGTGCTGCTGGCGCTGTTGATCGCGTTCTGCGCTGGCGGTCTGGTGCAGCTGCAAAGCAAAAACGACATTCGCCAATGGGTCGGTGCGCCGCAACACCTGACCGATGAAGCCCAGACCATCGCGCGCATCACCGGTTATCAGCCGACCAGCCAGTTCTTCCTCGTGCGTGGCGCCAATCAGCAGGAATTGCTGGAGCGTCAGGCCGCGTTGAGCGAGCGTCTGCAGCAACTGGTCAACCTCGACAAGCTGCAAGGCTATCTGGCCCTCGACCAACTGCTCAGTCCGCCGAGCCAGCAACAGCAAGTGCGCGAAGCGCTGAGCAAACTGCCTCAATACTCGCAGCCGTTGCTCGACCTTGGCGTACCGCTCGCGGCGTTGCAAACCGAGTTGCAGCAGTTGCAGAACCTGCCTGCCGAAGACATCGACGCAGCACTGGCCGGGCCGTTGGGCGAGCCTTACCGCACGCTGTGGCTCGGCCCGACCGAAGACGGCGTGGCGGCGATGACCAGCCTGCAGGGCCTGAACAATACATCACTGCTGCGGGTGCAGGCGCTGGACTTGCCGGGGGTGATGCTGGTGGATCGGCTCGGTGAATTGAACAATGTATTCGCCGCGACCCAGATCAGCGCCGCCGAACTGAAACTCGCCTCCTGCGTGTTGATCGTGCTGGTGCTGATCGTGCCGTTCGGCTTCGGCGGCGCGTTGCGCATCGTCGCCCTGCCGCTGCTGGCGGCGCTGTGCAGCCTGGCCAGCCTCGGCTGGCTCGGTCAGCCACTGACCCTGTTCAGCCTGTTCGGCCTGCTGCTGGTGACGGCGATCAGTGTCGATTACGCGATCCTCATGCGTGAACAGGTTGGCGGTGCGGCAGTGAGTCTGCTGGGCACCCTGTTGGCGGCGCTGACGACCTGGCTGTCGTTCGGTCTGCTGGCCGTTTCCAGTACGCCGGCGGTGAGCAATTTTGGCCTGGCAGTGAGCCTCGGTCTGGCCTTCAGCTTCATTCTCGCGCCGTGGGCCGGACGCCACGTCCACAGCACCAGCGTCGCGGAGCCGGCAGCGTGACGGTCGCCGGCTTCTGGTTGATGGCCCTGGCGCTGTTCGCCGTAGCGACCCGCATCGGTCGGCACTTCGGCCTGATCCCGATCGTCAGCCAGTTGCTGCTGGCCAGCTTCGGTTTGCCGCTGTTGATGTACTTCTGGATTGAGCCGGGCTGGCAAATCAGCGGCGCCGAACTGATTGCGCCAAGGTGGTTGAAAGACCTCTACAGTTTGAGTTTCGCGCTGCTGCTCGGGCACATTCTCAGTGATGTGATCGACCTGCGCCTGGATCGCCAGAGCGTGAAAATCGCCGTGCCGAGTTTTGTTGTACCGTTCGCCTGCGGTCTGGCCGTCGCCTGCTGGCTGCTGCCGGCGCAACCGTGGCTGAACTCGCTGGCAATCGGGCTGGTGTTCGCAATCACCGCGATCCCGGTGCTGTACCTGTACCTGCGCCACATCGACTATCCGCCCGCCGCCACTCGGCGCCTGGTGCAGACCGCAATTCTCATCGACCTGACCTGCTGGACGCTGTTCGGCCTTGCTCAAGGCAGTCTGCATCTGAGCAGCTTGTTGCTGCCACTCGGCTTGGCCTGCGTGCCAGTGCTGTTGCATCTGCTGCGCGTGCGCCGACCGCTGACCTACAGTCTCGGTTTCTTTGCGCTGCTGGTGCTGGCCGAACATTACAAACTCAACGCGCTGATTTTCGGCATCGGTTATCTGCTGTGCATGGCCTTGCTGAAAGTGCCGTTGGTGCTGCCATTGCCGGCGCGGTGGATGAGCCGCTTGCAGACGTGGGTCGCGATCCCGCTGATCCTGACCTTCGGCATCGTGCAGATCGACGTGCACAGCGCCCTGGCCAGCCTCGGCGCGGTGCAATGGGCGGCGCTGCTGCTGTTGCCGATTGCCAGTAAACTGCTCGGCAACTGGCTCGGGCTGGGCTGGGCCGGTGCATCGTTCGAAGGCGCCAGCCGCTGGCGCGAAAGCGTGTTGCTGAACATTCGCGGACTGAGCGAAATCGTCTTTCTCAACCTGTTGCTGCAACAACAGCTCATCAGCCCGGCGCTGTACTTCGCGCTGATGCTGATGGGCCTGATCGCGACGCTGTTGCCGGCCCTGATCGGCCTGCACCGCGCGCCTATGAAAACCAGCGCCACTGCGCCCGGGAGCTCACGTGCCAATCGTTGAAATGGAATCCCGTCAGGTCGTGATCATTGGCGCGGGCCCCTCCGGTGCCATCGCCGCCGCGTTGCTCAAGCGCCAGGGCCACGATGTGCTGGTGATCGAGCGCCAGCATTTCCCAAGGTTTTCCATTGGTGAAAGCCTGCTCAGCCATTGCCTGGATTTCGTCGAAGAGGCCGGCATGCTCGACGCCGTCAACGCCGCCGGCTTCCAGCGCAAGACCGGTGCCGCCTTCGCTTGGGGCGAGCGCTACAGCGCCTTCGATTTCAGCGACACCTTCACCGCGGGCAAGCCGACCACGTTCCAGGTGCAACGCGCCGATTTCGACAAGCTGTTGGCTGATCAGGCTGAATTGCAGGGTGCCGAATTCCGTTACGGCGATGCCATCGTCCGCGTCGATTTCGACCGGGCCAGACCGCAGCTTGACGTGCTGCGCGAAGACGGCAGCGAGTACCGCATCGAAGCGGACTTTGTGCTCGACGCCAGCGGTTACGGGCGCGTGCTATCGCGTTTGCTTGATCTGGAAGCGCCGTCGAATTTCCCGGTGCGCCAGGCAGTATTCACCCACGTTGAAGATCACATCGATAACCCGGCCTTCGACCGCGAGAAGATCCTCGTCACTACTCATCCCGAGTACCGCGACATCTGGTTCTGGACGATCCCGTTCAGCAACGGGCGCTGCTCGGTGGGCGTGGTGGCTGCTGCCGAACACTTCAAGGGGCGCGACAGCGATCTGGATGCCTGCCTGCGCGGTTTCATCGGCGAAACGCCGAGCCTCGCCGCTGTATTGAACAACGCGGTGTGGGACACCCCGGCGCGCACCCTCGGCGGTTATGCGGCCAATGTGAAAACCCTGCACGGCCCGGGCTTCGCCCTGCTCGGCAACGCGGCGGAATTTCTCGACCCGGTGTTCTCCTCCGGCGTCACCATCGCCATGCGTTCGGCGAGCATGGCCGCCGCTGTCCTGCACCGGCAGTTGCAGGGGGAAATCGTCGATTGGCAGCGCGAGTTCGCCGAGCCGCTCAAACGTGGGGTCGACACCTTCCGCTGCTATGTCGAGGGCTGGTACGCCGGTACCTTCCAGGACGTGATTTTTTATCAAGACAGCCAGGCAGACATCCGCCGGATGATCTGCTCGATCCTCGCCGGTTACGCCTGGGATGAACGCAACCCGTTCGTCAGCGAAGCGCGTCGCCGGTTGAAGATGATTTCCGAACTCTGTGCAAAGGACGCCCCATGAATTACTTGAGCGACAGCTACGTCGAGGAAACCCGCTTCGGTTTCTGGTTCCTGCGCAGCCACACCTGGCAGCACCATGTGTTGCGCGTGGCGATCAACGACTTGCGCGGGTTGTTCAGCGAGTCGCTGCCAGCCAATCCGGTGCTGCTGGACGCTGGTTGCGGTCAGGGCAAATCGTTCCGCCATCTGCGCCAGACCTTCGCCCCACAGCGTCTGATCGGCGTCGACGCCGACCCGCACAGCCTGCAATTGAGCGCCGAAGAAGCGGCGCGGCAGGGCTTCGACGTCGAGCTGATCGGCAGCGACTGCGCGACGCTCAATATGGCCGATGCCAGTGTCGACCTGCTGTTCTGCCACCAGACCTTTCATCACCTGGTCGAACAGGAAAAAGCCCTCGCCGAGTTCTACCGCGTGCTCAAACCGGGTGGTTATCTGCTGTTCGCCGAGTCCACCGAGGCTTACATTGATACTTGGGTGATCCGCTGGCTGTTCCGCCATCCGATGCAGGTGCAAAAGAGCGCGGCGCAGTACCTGGAAATGATTCGCCAACAGGGTTTCGAGTTCAGCGAGCGCAATGTTTCGTACCCGTATTTGTGGTGGAGCCGGTCGAAGGATTTCGGACTGCTGGAACGGTTCGGATTGCGCCGGGCGAAGCCGTTTGGCGAGCGTGAGGAAACGTTGGTGAACGTTGTCGCCCGCAAGCCATTGCAGGAATCCATCTGATGTACCACTTTCGATCAGCACAGCTAAACCCCTGTGGGAGCTGGCTTGCCAGCGATAGCGGTGTGTCAGTTAACCAAAATGCTGGATGTGCCGCCGCCATCGCTG
>NZ_JABULD010000337.1:0-5055 GCF_014060985.1 Pseudomonas sp. MD195_PC81_125 | reverse complement strand
GGCTCCGCTCCCACATTTGAAATGCAGTCCCCTGTGGGAGCGAGCCTGCTCGCGAAGGCGTCAGTCCGGGCAGTACAGAATTCAGAACCACTAAGCAGGGGATTTCAGGCCGTTTTCACGGCCTGTTTTTTTGCCCGGAACAAAGCAAACCTCATATCTCTTAAACGCATAACCAAATGAATAAATATGATTTATGGATATATAAATCAGCTGGTAAGGTCACTCCATCGAAGCGAGATCGCAACCCGCGAATCGCCTGTAACGCGCAAGGAATCGTCTGAATGCTGGTCGTCCTCACTCGGTGGCAGTCCCAGCCAGCGCTCTCGTTCCGGGGTGTTGCTGGAGCGCTCGCAACGCTGGTTGCAGGAGCAGGGGGTGGAAGTGGTGAGTTATCAGGTGCGGGACTTCCCGGCCGAAGACTTGCTCCACGCCCGCTTCGACAGCCCGAAGGTGCTC
This sequence comes from Pseudomonas sp. MD195_PC81_125, assembly GCF_014060985.1. Taxonomy (NCBI): domain Bacteria; kingdom Pseudomonadati; phylum Pseudomonadota; class Gammaproteobacteria; order Pseudomonadales; family Pseudomonadaceae; genus Pseudomonas; species Pseudomonas sp. MD195_PC81_125. Next base: position 4,599 of record NZ_JABULD010000337.1, on the reverse strand, counting down.
GACCTGCTGGCGCAGATTGAAAACGCTGACGGTCTGCTGATCGCCACGCCGGTGTACAAGGCGTCGTTTTCCGGGGCGCTGAAGACCGTGCTCGATCTGCTCCCGGAGCGCGCCTTGAACCACAAGATTGTCCTGCCGATGGCCACTGGCGGCAGCATCGCCCACATGCTGGTGGTCGATTACGCCCTCAAGCCCGTGCTGTCGGCATTGAAAGCCCAGGAAATGCTGCAAGGGATTTTTGCCGAGGACAGCCAGATTGCTTACGGCGAAGGCAGTGCCCAGGCGCAACTGGCGCCGGCGCTGGAGCAGCGTCTGCACGAAGCACTGGAGCAGTTTGTCAGTGCCATGGCCCGCCGGCCGAAACCGCTGGAGCCGGGACTGTTGAATGAACGTTTGTTGAGTGCTCGCTGGAGCATTTAAGCCTCACCGAAATTGAAGTACTGGCCTTACTCGCCCGCCAACGGGCAAGCAGGTGCAGCCAAAACCCAACAGCAAAAAGGAGAGCGCTATGCGCACTGTATTTTTGCGTCGTGGTCTGGTCGCTCTGTTTGCTGCGGCTGTGTCCTTCGGCGCCATCACCCAGGCTCAGGCCGAGACGCTAAGAATCGGTTATCAGAAGTACGGCACGCTGGTGCTGCTCAAGGCCAAAGGCACACTGGAAAAACGTCTGGCCGCCCAAGGCGTGGACGTGCAATGGACTGAATTCCCCGGCGGCCCGCAACTGCTCGAAGGCCTGAACGTCGGCTCGATCGACTTCGGTGTTACCGGCGAAACCCCACCGGTATTCGCTCAGGCTGCCGGCGCTGACCTGCTCTATGTCGCCTACGAACCGCCAGCGCCGAACAGCGAAGCGATCCTCGTACCGAAAGACTCGCCGATCAAATCGGTCGCCGATCTGAAGGGCAAGAAAGTCGCGCTGAACAAAGGCTCCAACGTGCACTACTTGCTGGTGCGCGCCCTTGAAGACGCCGGCCTCAAATACGCCGATATCCAGACCGTGTACCTGCCGCCGGCCGATGCCCGCGCCGCGTTCGAACGTGGCAGCGTCGACGCCTGGGTGATCTGGGATCCGTACCAGGCCGCTGCCGAGCAACAGCTGCAAGCGCACACCCTGCGTGACGGCAAAGGCATCGTCGACAACCATCAGTTCTACCTCGCGACCAAACCTTACGCGCAGAAAAATCCCGAGGTGATCAAGACCCTCGTCGAAGAAGTGCGCGCCGTGGGCGAGTGGTCCAAAGCCAATCCTGAAGACGTGACCCGACAGGTCGCGCCACTGCTTGGCCTGCCGGCTGACATCACCCTGACCTCGGTGAAACGCCAGGGCTACGGTGCGCTGTTCCTGACCCCGGACGTGGTCGCCGCGCAACAGAAAATCGCCGACACCTTCTACCAGCTCAAGCTGATTCCCAAGCCGTTGAGCATCAAGGATGTGATCTGGACACCACCGGCCGCTGTGGCCCAAAGCTCGGTCAGCCAAGCCCAGTAAATCGAATCCCCAAGGAGACCACTCCATGAGCCTTAACATCTTCTGGTTCCTGCCTACCCACGGCGACGGCCATTACCTTGGCACCGCCGAAGGCGCCCGCGCCGTTGACCACGGTTATCTGCAACAGGTCGCGCAAGCGGCGGATCGTCTGGGTTTTGGCGGCGTGCTGATTCCCACCGGCCGTTCGTGCGAAGACTCGTGGCTGGTGGCCGCGTCGTTGATCCCGGTGACCCAGCGTCTGAAATTCCTTGTCGCCCTGCGCCCCCGGGATCATTTCCCCGACGGTGGCGGCGCGGCAGGCAGCGACCCTGGATCGTCTGTCCGGCGGTCGCGCGCTGTTCAACCTGGTGACCGGTGGCGACCCGGAAGAATTGGCCGGTGATGGTCTGTTCCTCGATCACGAAGCGCGTTATCAGGCTTCGGTGGAATTCACCCGCATCTGGCGTCGGGTGCTGGAAGGCGAAACCGTCGATTACGACGGCGAACACATCAGCGTGAAGGGCGCCAAACTGCTCTATCCGCCGATCCAGCAACCGCGTCCGCCGCTGTACTTCGGCGGCTCTTCGGAAGCGGCGCAGGATCTCGCTGCCGAACAGGTCGAGATGGTCCTGACCTGGGGCGAACCGCCAGCGGCGGTGGCCGAGAAGATCGAGCAGGTGCGCGCCAAGGCAGCCAGGCTCGGGCGTACCGTGCGCTTCGGCATTCGTCTGCATGTGATCGTGCGCGAAACCAACGCCGAAGCCTGGCAAGCAGCCGACCGGCTGATCTCGCATCTGGACGACGACACCATCAAACGTGCGCAAGCATCGCTGGCGCGCTTCGACTCGGTCGGCCAGCAACGCATGGCCGCGCTGCACGGCGGCAGTCGCGACAACCTCGAAGTCAGCCCCAACCTGTGGGCCGGCGTCGGTCTGGTGCGCGGCGGCGCCGGTACCGCGCTGGTCGGCGATGGTCCGACCGTGGCCGCCCGCGTGAAGGAGTACGCGGATCTGGGGATCGATACGTTCATCTTCTCCGGTTATCCACACCTCGAAGAGTCGTACCGCGTCGCTGAACTGCTGTTCCCGCACCTCGACATCGAGCGTCCGGAGCTGCCGAAAAGCGCCGGTTATGTCAGCCCGTTCGGCGAGATGGTGGCCAACGACATTCTTCCCAAAGCCGCGTCGCAGAGCTGAGGCGCGCCATGAAGAAACTTATCCACAACCTCGCGCCCTGGGCGTTGCCGGTGTTGTTGCTGGCGGTGTGGCAGTTGTCGGTGTCGGCCGGTTGGTTGTCGACGCGGATTCTGCCGGCACCGGTGGCGGTGATCGAGGCCGGTGTCAGCCTGGTGCGCAGCGGCGAAATCTGGACGCACCTGGCAATCAGCGGCTGGCGCGCCGCGCTGGGCTTCACCATCGGTGGCAGCATCGGCCTGGTGCTGGGCTTCATTACCGGCCTGTCGAAGTGGGGCGAACGCCTGCTCGACAGTTCGGTGCAGATGATCCGCAACGTGCCGCACCTGGCGCTGATTCCGCTGGTGATCCTGTGGTTCGGCATCGACGAGTCGGCGAAGATTTTCCTGGTGGCGCTGGGCACGTTGTTCCCGATCTACCTCAACACTTATCACGGCATCCGCAACGTTGATCCGGCGTTGGTGGAGATGGCGCGCAGTTATGGCTTGAGCGGTTTCAGCCTGTTCTGGCAGGTGATTCTGCCGGGTGCGTTGCCTTCGATTCTGGTCGGTGTGCGCTTTGCGCTGGGCTTCATGTGGTTGACGCTGATCGTTGCCGAAACAATCTCCGCCAGCTCCGGCATCGGCTATCTGGCGATGAATGCCCGGGAGTTTTTACAGACCGATGTGGTGGTGCTGGCGATCCTGCTTTACGCGGTGCTCGGCAAACTCGCCGACCTCGCGGCCCGTGGACTTGAACGTGTGTGGTTGCGCTGGCACCCGGCTTACCAGGTTGCCAGGGGAGGTGCGGCATGACTGCTCAACAACCTCCACGCCTGCTGCGCGGGATTCCGCTGGTGGTGCGCAACCTGCAGAAAACCTTTGGTGCGCGGCAGGTGCTGCGCGACATCGACCTGCACATTCCAGCGGGGCAATTCGTCGCCGTGGTCGGGCGCAGCGGGTGCGGCAAGAGCACGTTCCTGCGTCTGCTCGCCGGCCTCGATCAACCGACGGGCGGCGACCTGTTGGCCGGTGCCGCACCGCTGAGCGATGCGAGGGAAGACACCCGGCTGATGTTCCAGGAAGCCCGGCTGCTGCCGTGGAAAAAGATCATCGATAACGTTGGCCTCGGCCTTAACGGCAACTGGCGCCCGCAAGCGCTGGAGGCACTGGAAGCGGTGGGCCTGGCCGATCGTGCCAGCGAATGGCCGGCCGCCTTGTCCGGTGGGCAGAAGCAGCGTGTGGCGCTGGCCCGCGCGCTGATTCATCAACCGCGCCTGCTGCTGCTCGACGAGCCGCTGGGTGCGCTGGATGCGCTGACCCGGATCGAGATGCAGCAACTGATCGAACGCCTCTGGCAACAGCATGGCTTCACCGTGCTGCTGGTGACCCATGACGTCAGCGAAGCGGTGGCGATTGCCGACCGGGTGATTCTGATCGAGGACGGCGAAGTCGGCCTCGACCTGCCAGTGGAGCTGCCACGTCCGCGCGTGCGCGGATCGCATCGACTGGCGGCGCTGGAAACCGAAGTGCTCAACCGTGTTCTGTCCCTGCCCGGCGAGCCGCCGGAGCCGGAACCTGTTTCACCACTGCCTACGCAATTGCGCTGGGCTCAATAACTCAAGTTACCTCCAACGACAGGAATCAAAGCCATGACTATCAAAGCCATCAACGTGCGCAACCAGTTCAAAGGCTCGATCAAGGAGATCGTTCTCGGCGACGTGCTGTCGGAAATCGACGTGCAGACCGCCTCCGGCATCGTCACTTCGGTGATCACCACCCGCTCGGTCAAGGAGCTGGAACTGGCGGTGGGCAGCGAAGTGATCGCCTTCGTGAAATCCACCGAGGTGTCGATCGCCAAGTTGTAAGCCTGTGAGTAAAAAAATAACCCCGAAAGGCGTGAGCCCTTCGGGGTTTTTGTACCTGGTCTTGAAATCGGCTGAGCGGCCTTCGCGAGCAG
>NZ_JABULD010000271.1:0-4365 GCF_014060985.1 Pseudomonas sp. MD195_PC81_125 | reverse complement strand
CAGCACTGGTGGGTCTATCTCACCGCGCTGCTGATCTCTTTCTTCGCCATGATTCCGTTCATCATCTACGGCGAGAAGAAACGCAAAATGAAACGAATCTTGCTTGGCGCCGTCCTGACGCTGATGCTCACTGAGCTATTCTTCTGGCAGTTCGGTGACAGCTTGCGGGCGCTGGTGATCGGCACGGTGGTATTCTTCACCGCGTTCAATCTGCTGGAAGCTTCGTTGCCGTCGCTGATCAGCAAGGTTTCACCGGCAGGCGGGAAGGGCACGGCGATGGGCGTGTATTCCACCAGCCAGTTCCTCGGTTCGGCACTCGGCGGGATACTCGGCGGCTGGCTGTTTCAGCACGGCGGTCTGTCGGTTGTGTTCCTTGGATGTGCCGGTCTGGCTGCCATCTGGCTGGCCTTTGCTGTTACCATGCGCGAACCTCCCTATGTGACGAGCCTGCGCTTGCCGTTATCGCCCGAGGCGATCCGCGAAGCGGGTCTGGTCGAGCGCCTCAAGGCCCTCGTAGGGGTAACAGATGCAGTGATAGTTGCTGATGAAGCGGCTGTTTACATCAAACTGGACAAAGAATTAGTGGATCGCGACACCCTCGAACGCCTGGTGAACAACCCGGCCGGGGCTGCTTGCGAAGCCTAGGAGAACGTTATGGCCCGTGGGGTTAACAAAGTCATATTGGTCGGCACTTGCGGCCAGGATCCCGAAGTTCGCTACCTGCCTAACGGTAACGCCGTGACTAACCTGAGTCTGGCAACCAGCGAACAGTGGACCGACAAGCAAACCGGTCAGAAGGTCGAGAAGACCGAGTGGCACCGTGTTTCGATGTTCGGCAAGGTTGCGGAAATCGCCGGCGAATACCTGCGTAAAGGTTCGCAGGTGTACATCGAAGGCAAGCTGCAGACCCGCGAATGGGAAAAAGACGGTATCAAGCGTTACACCACTGAAATCGTGGTCGACATGCAAGGCACCATGCAACTGCTCGGCGGCCGTCCACAACAGGGCGACCAGCAAGGCGGTGGCAACAACTATCAGCAGCAGGCGCCACGTCAACAGGCTCCGCGTCCGCAGCAATCGGCTCCGCAACAGCGTCCAGCCCCGGCTCCACAGCAGGCTGCACCGCAACCGGCTCCGGATTTCGACAGTTTCGATGACGATATTCCGTTCTGATTGGATGCTGCATCCACGCTGAATAAAAAAAGGCCCGTCGTTCAAAACGACGGGGCCTTTTTTTGTGGGCGCGGATGCATGCCTCAGTCGAGGATCAGGTGCGGCAGAAACCGGCTCGAATCCTTGGTAATCAGACTATTGTCCTCCCGCACGCCGATCCCCGCCGCCTGATCGCCAATCACCCAGGAGCCGATCAGCGTGTAGCTGTCGTCGAACTTCGGCAATGGCGCAAATTCCTGCAGGATGAATGGCGCATCGGTGTAGGGCCCGTCCTCTTTGACGATCAGACCTTCTGCCGTGTGCAGTTCGATATTGGCGCCTTCGCGGGAGAAGTACGGTTTGCGCACCCAACCCTTGGGCACCGCACTGGCCGGGTTCGGATCAAGATGCGCCGCCAGCAGATTCGGATGGCCCTTGTGCAGTTCCCATAGCAGTGGGAGTGCACCTTTGTTCGACAGGATCGCTTTCCATACCGGTTCGAAAAACTGTGTATCGCACTCGGCGATCGCCGCACCGAACGGCTCGTGGAAGATGAATTCCCAGGCGTGCAGTTTGAACAGGTGCGGGATCCAGCAATCCTCAAGGTCAACGAAGCGACCCTCGGCGGTAAGGCCGATGTCTTCGATGTCGATGTGCCGGGATTCGATGCCGACCTTTTCCGCGATCAGGCGCAGGTAGTCGGTCGTGCCTTTGTCCTCGACCGAGTCTTTCATCGAGGCAAAGTAGAACGGACGCTTGAGCTGCAACTCGGCAAACGCCTGATGCAGCCTGGTATCGATGCTGTTGAACTGGTCGGCGTGGCGCGGCAACATTCCGCGCTCGATGCATTGCTCCAGCCAACCCCACTGAAACGCCGCCGCCTCATAGAGGCTGGTCGGCGTGTCGTAGTTGAGCTCCAGCAGTTTGGCAGGGCCATTGCCGCTGTAGGAAAAGTCCATGCGTCCGTACAGATGCGGATGACCTTCCAGCCAGGAAGTACGAATCATGTCGTAGTACGACGCCGGGATGCTCAGGCGATCCAGCAGCTCTTCGCTGTGCACCACGCGGTCGACCAGGTCCATGCACATCTCGTGCAGTTCGGTGGTCGGGTCCTCCAGATCGTTTTCGATCTGCGCGAGCGTGAACTGGTAGTAGGCGCTTTCGTCCCAGTACGGCTCGTCGTCGATGGTGTGGAACAGAAAGCCGAGACTTTCGGCTGTCTGTTTCCAGTCGGGGCGCTCGGCGCAGTGGATCTTCTTCATGGTCAGCTGCTCGAGCGTCCGGAACTGCTGCCCCAGCCACCCCAACCGCTGCGAGCGGAAGACTGGCTGCCGAAGCCGCCACGGGAGGTCGACGAGGCGACGTTCACCGGTTTGCTTTTGCTGCTCTCGTAGTCCGGTTGACTGCGCGGCGCCGATTCGATTTTGCGGTACTGCGTCGAGGTGTTGTAGGTCTGACGCGTGTCGCGATCGCGATAAACGGTGCGGTTGGCGTTGTTGCTCATCGCATTGCCGATCAGCCAGCCCGTGAGCCAACCGTTGCCGCCGCCACCAGAGGCGTGGGAAGTGCTTTGCGCGTTCTGCGCAGCCGCTGCTTCACCGGCAGGCATCTGCGCGTTGGCAAGCGCATTCAGGTCCTGCGGGGGCTCGCCGTTCTGCGGTACCTTGAAACCGCCGAGTTTGGGCACGAAGCGGCCGTCAGAGTTCTTCTGGCACCAGTCGGCAGCGAAGTCAGCGTCGCACGTGGCCTTGTCGGCGTAGGCCGGGGCAATGCGTCGGTGCTCGGTCAATGCTGCGACGTAGGCGTTGGAGCAGACATCGGCCGCCACTTCGGCGCCGACGCACTCCTCGACCGATTGAAAGCGTTGCTGATCCTGCGCGGCAACCTCGCCGGAAATCGCCAGCGCCACCGAAGCGGCGAGGGACAGTTGAACGTACTTGCTGCGTTTCATCGAAGGCTTCCTGCCGATCAGTTGGACGGGGTCATGCACGCGGCATTGAGCATGCCGACACTGATGGCCACTGCGGCCACGTAGATACCCGAAGCGATTTCACCGTTGGCGATCCGCCTGGAGGTGCCTTTGAGAACCAGGCCGGTGGCGAGGAACGCGAGCAATTGCACCACCGCCGCAATCACTGCCCACAGCACGAAATCGAGGACGTTGACCGAAAACGCGATGACATTGCTGGCCGGAATCGCAAAACCGATGATCGCGCCGGACAGGGCGATCGCGGCAGCGATGTTGCCGGAGCGGATCAGCTCAAATTCTTTATGGGGCGTGATGCGCGTGTAGACGAACTGAAACAGCATGAACAGCAGCACAGCGCCGATCAGGTAGACGACGAAACCGACCAGCGCGGTCTTGTTCAGGGAAACGGCCAGCACTTCCAGCATGGAAAACTTCCTTTTTAAATGGTGCTCAGATCAGTCGTGTACAGCGAAATGCCCAGCGAGGTGCTCAGGCTGACGGTGCCTTCTTCGTCCTGTTCGACGGAGAACAGCAGCAATTCGCGGCGATCGGTCAGGCCGGTCTCGCGCGCATAAAGCATGGAGTGGTGTTCGATGGTGTAACTCTCGTCCGGATTGACCACGTGTTCGGTCAGCGGGACCAGTTCGGTCTGGCCCAGCTCGGTGCCCCATTCGCGGCTGTACTGGACGCCGTCGTGGGTGTAGGTCGGCAAGCCGATCGGGCTTGCAGGACCGGCCAGGCGCTGGAGCTCGGCGTCACTGTTGACGGTCACGTAGTTGAGGTAGTTGAACAGGGTGACCGACTCGATCTGGTCGTCACCGGTGACGTGGATCTGCAGCCAGAAATCCTCGTTGTTGAGGTAGTAGCGATGCAGTTTGTTGGATTGGCCAAGGTCGATCCAGCCAGCGCTCCAGATTGCCTCTGCCGCCGGAACCTGCACTGAGGTGCTGCCATCAAGCAGCAAGGCCAGGGTCGAATCGAATCGCACGCCTTTGCCCTGTGCCATTCCGAGTGGGCCGCCGGCTACCGGAGCGGGCGCAGCCGGCTGCCAGTTGCTGGTGCCCAGCAAATCTTTTAACCATCCCATGGGTACATTCCTTGAGGCGGGTGGAGGTGTTCGTCGGTAAAAAAACGTCGCTAGTGTACCGGGCCGGGCGACGAACGAGCAGGCACAATGCAAATATTCCGGGTGCAAAAAACCTGTAGGAGCTGCCGCAGGTGCGATCTTTTTGATCTGGRTTGAA
>NZ_JABULD010000233.1:0-4070 GCF_014060985.1 Pseudomonas sp. MD195_PC81_125 | reverse complement strand
TTGCCTGAACGCAGTCGCCCTGTAGGAGTTGCGGCACGCTGCGATCTTTTTGATCTTCAGCTCTCAACAGCACGATCAAAAGATCGCAGCCTCGTTTCACTCGACAGCTCCTGCAGGGTTGCTGGGCCTGTGCAGCACCACAAACTCCATAGGCACAAAAAAGCCCCCGAACAAGCGAAATGTCCGGGGGCTTTTTGTTGGGCGCGAAACCCGATTACTTCTTCAGACCGTAATGCTCATCGAGCATGCCCGGTGAGTTCGGGGCTTTTGGCGCGTAATCACGCGGCGGCTCCTGATCGCGCGGTGGCGTCAGACGTTCGCGCGGTGCCTGGGTGGCATCGGCGTGCAAAGCGGCGATCAGGCGTTGACGGGTCTGCTCGTCCAGGGCCAGACGGTTGGCGCCCTCGGCGAGATGATCCTGCACTTCCTGATAGCTCTGGGTCAGCTTCTTGACCAGCATCGCGGTGCTGTTGAAGTGGGTGACCACCTCGTTTTGATAGCTGTCGAAACGCTCCTGGATATCATCCAGTTGACGCTGCGTGCGGCTCGGCGCGGCATTCGGTGCGACGCGAGCGATCAGGAATCCAATGGCGACACCCACAACCAGGGCAAGAGTCGGTAACAACCAAACTAAGAGCGAGTGTTCCACGAGTCCTTCCTCTATAAACGGCTTTGCTTTACGTTAACGGCTCGAACCTGCGCTGTATACCGCGATTCACTCGCAATAGATTGGCACAGACAATTTGCTAGACGAGTCGACCCGATTCGAGGTCACGGAGTTCCTTCCTTGCTGATGCGTGAAACCCCTGTAGTCATTGCCGGCCCAGTCGGCCAAATCGAAGCGCTGTACCTCGATAACGAGCAGCCAGTCGGCATCGCGCTGATCTGCCATCCGAACCCGGTGCAGGGCGGCACCATGCTCAACAAGGTCGTCTCGACCCTGCAGCGCACTGCGCGCGACGCCGGGCTGATTACCTTGCGCTTCAACTATCGCGGCGTCGGTGCCAGCGAAGGCTCCCACGACATGGGCAGCGGTGAAGTCGACGACGCCCAGGCCGCTGCCGCCTGGCTGCGGGAAAAGCATCCGGATCTGCCGCTGACCCTGTTCGGTTTCTCCTTCGGCGGATTTGTTGCAGCAAGTCTCGGCGGTCGTCTCGAAGCGCAAGGCGTACAGCTCAAGCAGCTGTTCATGGTCGCGCCGGCGGTGATGCGTCTGGGCGATCAGGATCAACTGCCACAGCACGCCGAGCTGACCGTGATCCAGCCGGAAACCGACGAAGTGATCGATCCGCAGCTGGTCTATGACTGGTCGGAACAACTCCAGCGCCCCCATGAGCTGCTGAAAGTGGCAGAATGCGGACACTTTTTTCATGGCAAGCTGACCGATCTCAAGGATCTGATCCTGCCGCGTCTCTCGAATTGATTGCAGTCTGACAAGCGATTACCCATGACGAACCGTACCCGTATCCTCACCGGCATCACCACCACCGGCACGCCGCACCTGGGCAACTACGCCGGCGCCATCCGCCCGGCGATCCTCGCCAGCCGCGACAGCAATGCCGATTCGTTCTATTTCCTGGCCGACTACCACGCCCTGATCAAATGCGATGACCCGCTGCGCATCCAGCGCTCGCGTCTGGAAATCGCCGCGACCTGGCTGGCCGGTGGCCTGGATGTCGACCGTGTGACCTTCTATCGCCAGTCCGACATTCCGGAAATTCCCGAGCTGACCTGGCTGCTGACCTGCGTCGCCGCCAAGGGCCTGCTCAACCGTGCGCACGCCTACAAGGCCTCGGTGGACAAGAACGTCGAGAGCGGTGAAGACCCGGATGCCGGCATCACCATGGGCCTCTACAGCTACCCGGTGCTGATGGCAGCGGACATTCTGATGTTCAACGCGCACAAGGTCCCGGTCGGTCGTGACCAGATCCAGCACGTGGAAATGGCCCGCGACATCGGCCAGCGCTTCAACCACTTGTTCGGCCAGGGCAAAGAGTTTTTCACCATGCCTGAAGCGCTGATCGAGGAGAGCGTGGCGACGTTGCCAGGCCTCGACGGGCGCAAGATGTCGAAGAGCTACGACAACACCATCCCGCTGTTCTCCAGCGCCAAAGAGATGAAGGACGCGATCTCGCGGATCGTCACCGACTCCAAAGCGCCGGGCGAAGCCAAGGATCCGGACAACTCGCACCTGTTCACCCTGTTCCAGGCGTTCGCCACACCGGTGCAGGCGGACGAATTCCGCAGCGAACTGCTCGGCGGTCTGGGTTGGGGCGAGGCGAAGAACCGTCTGTTCCAGTTGCTCGACAATGAACTGGGCGAGTCCCGCGAACGCTATCACCAACTGATCGAGCGCCCGGCGGATCTGGAAGACATCCTGCAACACGGTGCGAAAAAGGCCCGTGCGGTGGCGACGCCGTTCCTCAACGAACTGCGTGAAGCGGTTGGCTTGCGTTCGTTCGTCAATCAGGTGCAAGTCGCGGCGACCACCAAGAAGAAAGCCGTGAAAGCTGCACGTTTCGTCAGTTTCCGTGAAGACGACGGCAGCTTCCGTTTCCGTCTGCTGGCGGCCGATGGCGAGCAACTGCTGCTGTCGCGCAACTTCGCCGACGGCAAAACCGCCGGGCAGGTGACCAAGCAACTGCAAACCGGTCAGGCGCTGGACATCCGCAATCAAGACCTGAGCTTCAGCGTATGGCTGGAAGGCGAGTGCGTGGGTGACAGCCCGGCGTTCGCCGATGCTGCTGCGCGGGACGCCGCGATCGAAGCTTTGCGTGTAGCGCTGACCCCGGTTCAGGACTAAACAACGGCGCGGCCCGACCAAGGGCTGATTGCCATTCCCACGGGCCGTCGCTACAGTGACGGCCCGTTTTTGTTGCCTTGCTAACGAATTATGACGCCCCTAGAACGATACCAAGCTGATCTGAAACGCCCGGACTTCTTCCATGACGCCGCGCAGGAAACTGCTGTGCGTCATCTGCAGCGCCTGTACGACGATCTGATCGCGGCCGAGCAGAACAAGCCGGGCTTGCTGGGCAAACTGTTTGGCAAGAAGGATCAGACGCCGGTCAAAGGCCTGTACTTCTGGGGTGGCGTGGGGCGCGGCAAGACTTATCTGGTCGACACCTTCTTTGAAGCGCTGCCGTTCAAGGAAAAGACCCGCACCCACTTCCACCGCTTCATGAAGCGCGTGCACGAAGAGATGAAAACCCTCGGCGGCGAGAAAAACCCGCTGACCATCATCGCCAAGCGCTTTGCGACCGAGTCACGAGTGATCTGCTTCGATGAATTCTTCGTCTCGGACATCACCGACGCGATGATCCTCGGCACGCTGATGGAAGAGCTGTTCAAGAACGGCGTGACCCTGGTCGCGACCTCGAACATCGTTCCGGACGGCCTGTACAAGGATGGCCTGCAACGTGCGCGCTTCCTGCCGGCCATTGCGCTGATCAAGCAGAACACCGAAATCGTCAACGTCGACAGCGGCGTCGACTATCGTCTGCGCCACCTCGAACAAGCGGAGCTGTTCCACTATCCGCTGGACGAAGCGGCCCACGAAAGCCTGCGCAAGAGCTTCAAGGCATTGACGCCGGAATGCACCGCAGCGGTCGAGAATGATGTGCTGATCATCGAGAACCGCGAAATCCGTGCCCTGCGCACCTGCGACGACGTGGCCTGGTTCGACTTCCGCGAACTGTGCGACGGCCCGCGTAGCCAGAACGACTACATCGAACTGGGCAAGATCTTCCACGCCGTGCTGCTCAGCGGCGTCGAGCAGATGAGTGTCACCACCGACGACATCGCCCGGCGCTTCATCAACATGGTCGACGAGTTCTACGACCGTAACGTCAAGCTGATCATTTCTGCCGAAGTCGAGCTGAAAGACTTGTACACCGGCGGACGCCTGACGTTCGAATTCCAGCGTACGCTGAGTCGTCTGCTGGAGATGCAATCGCACGAATTCTTGTCGCGGGCGCACAAGCCTTAAACAGATTCGGTGCATAAAAAAGGGCCTGCATTTGCAGGCCCTTTTTTATGCACTGAAGATCAAAAGATCGCAGCTTCGCCAG
>NZ_JABULD010000453.1:0-18615 GCF_014060985.1 Pseudomonas sp. MD195_PC81_125 | reverse complement strand
CACCTTCAAACCAGCGGTTGAGCGCCAGCATCATGTTCACCGGCTTTGAAAGCGGTTGCAGATCACCACATCGAAACTTTTTCTCGACGGCAGAACTTATACAGCTGCCACATCGCCCGCAGGCGCATGCCTTTGAGCGACTTGTCGGAAAACTCGAAGTACACCGAACGGTCAGCCCGGCTCACCGGCTCGCCCGGCCCCGGTTTGCCGCGCAGGAACGCCGCCGTGACTTCATAGCGATCAGCCGGTAACGCCTTGACGATCTGCTCGGCCAGGTCGGCGAAATCATGGGCTTTGACGTTGTAGTCGGGTTGCAGTTGCAACACCTTGGACCGTTGACTCATGACTCTCCCCGCTGATCGCCCGGTTCACCGTGCTTCAATAACCAGAACAATTCCTGGCGTCTGACCGCTTTTCGAAAAAACTCGTTTTCGCCGTACACCGACGCGGCCCGCCCGGCGAGCACACGCTGGATAATCCGGCGCAGGCGCCGCTTGAACGGTGCCGGCGGCTGCAGGTCATGCATCATGCCCAGCGCCATGGCCTTGTCCCGCTGCAACTCGATGGACAGCGGCAGGCACAGCGGCTGCATCGGCACCGCCGCATCGAAGGCCGGCGGCAAGGCAATGCCCTGCCCGGTGTTGCCCATCGGCCAGCGGTCGTTGTCGTGCAAATGGTTGGCGTAACCGAGCAACGTCGGCTGCCAGTCGAGACTTTGGAGCGCCTGCAAAACCGCTTGCTGGGCGCAGACATGATCGGGATGCGGATCAAGGGTCGGGTGCGGCAACACAATCACGTCCGGACGGGCGCGCAGCAGCACTTCACGCAGGTCGGCCAGCAGGTTGTTCCAGGTCGGCGCACCATCGGCGTCGCCCGGCAGAGTGAACGGATTCAACTGACGAAACAGGCGCGTGTCATTCAAGTCCGCTTCGCGCGAACCTACTGCCTGATTCGGCGCAGCTTGCATCGCGGCCAGTTGCAGACAGAAGTAACCGAGCTGCACGCAGTGTTCCTGCGGGACACCGGCCCAACGCGGCACGGCGAGGCTGTCCCAGGCGCGCAACCGGCCCTTGAGCCGCGCCGCCTCGACCTTGTTCATGCCCATCTGTTGATAGTGTTCGGCTTCGATTTCGCCTGCGGTCAGGGTAACGATCCAGGCTTCGTCGGCCTGACTGTACAAGCCATAGGCCGCCAGTTCGGCGTCGTCGGCGTGCGGGGCAATGACCATCACCCGCTGACGACGGTAATCAGGCTGTTCCAGCGCCCACAACACCGGTTCGCCGGACACCCGGCAACAGCGCCCGCGCAGGCGCAACTGGCCTTGCGACAGAGCTTGCGCCTGACCGCTGAGATTCAGATAGCGCAGGCCATTGACCCCGCGCTCGAAGGTTTGCGCATCCGGATTAGTCCCGCCGAGCAGTTCCACGCGCGGATCAAAGAAGCGTCCGAGCCAACTGCTTTTGACCTTTACCGCGAGGATCAACGTCGCTTCGTCGACCAGCATCACACCTTCATCCAGACGCAATTGTTCGCCGTTCAGATGCACTTTCGGCTGCGGTGTGAACGGTGGAAAGCTGTACTGGTAATCGTCTTTCGGCGAATAGAACAGGTGATCGGCAAACCACGCCTCGTGGGCGATCCAGCCAACCACCGCGAGCACCAGCGGCAACCACCACGCCACCAGCACCCCGAGCGCGATCAACACGATCAGGGCGATCAGCAAGGTAATGCGTTTATTGCGCCGATGACGCTTGAGCAGTTGCTGTTTGCGGCTCATGGGCTGACTCATACGGTGAACACCGGCACAGGATTGCACCAGCGATCCTTGTATTCACGGTCGGCGCGACCGAAGGAAAACCGCAGCGGCTTGTTCAGTGCTCGCGCGTGCTCCCAGGCGCTTTGCGTATTGAGGAAGCTCAACACACTGCCAGGGCTGAATTCGCGGGTCTCGGGGTCGACGCCGCCGTTGATGTACTCGACGCTGATCCACTCTGGGGCCTCAACGCGGTACACCAGTTGAATGGCGATCGGCGCATCATTGAGGAAAATCACCGAGCCGATCAACAGTTCGCGCAGCAGCCCGATGACGTCGGCCATGCGCGCCGCGCCGGTGGCCGGAAAGCCCCAGCGGCGCTGGAACAGATCACAGTAGATCGCCGCCAGTTCGGCACTGGAAAACTCACTGACCGGACGCACCAGTCCACCCGCCTCTTCCAGCAAGCGCAGTTCGCGGCGCTGGTTGTAGCGAAACTTCTTCGACAATTCTTCGGGGGTGCGGGCCATGGCCAGTTGTTCGGTCTGCAACTTGAGGCCGCTGAAGCGGTATTCGTTGAGCGCCGACAGATAGCGTGCGCGATGGCGCAGCGGCGCCTGGGCATCGGCGGCGGCCGGCAGGATCAACTCGGCATTGCCGAGGTCGAACAGGCCTTTCTTGCCGTTGCGCTTGAGCACGTCTTTGGACAGCGCCAAATCACGGCCCCAGGTCGGGATCGCCGCTTTGACTTCGCCGCCCTGCTCCCAGGCCAGATAACGCACCGGGATACCGGCCAGATCCGCCAGGCGTTCGACCACCAGCGGATGGGTCGCGACACTGCCGCCAAAACGCTGCCAGGCGCTGGCATAGGTGAAGGCGTCAACGGGCGACCAGCCACGTTCGCGCCAGCCTTGAAATCGATTGAGCATCAGCCCCTCGGTGCCAGATCGGTAACTTGCGGCAGACGCCAGAAGGTGTCGCGCACCGCACGGTCGGAGAAACGCTCACGCAGACGATCGAGCATCAGCTCGGCGCACTGCCGGCGTTGCTGATCATCCATACCGGCCAAATGTTGCAGGCCTTGGGCAAGGTGTTCGGCATCGCCCAGCGGAAACAGAATGCCCACGCCTTCGACCACTTCCTTGGCCCCGCCACAGGCAGTGGCGAGCAAAGGCACGCCGGCGGCCATGGCTTCGAGCAGCACCATGCCGAACGGTTCGTGATCGGAGCTCAGGGCAAACACATCGAAGGCGCGGAAGTAATTGCGCGCGTCCGGCACCTGACCGAGAAACAACACCCGATCACCGATGCCCAGTTCGCGCGCCAGTTCCTTGAGGTCCTGCTCCAGACGGCCCTTGCCGAGAATCACCAGCTGACTGTTGCCCGGCAGACCCGGCAACGCGGCAGCAAAACCGTGCAGCAAGGTGGCCTGATCCTTGTCCGGGTGCAGCCGTCCAACGTTGCCGACAATGAACGCATCAGCCGCCAGACCGAGGGTCTCGCGGGCTTCGTGGGCTGACACCTGACTGGCCTGCAAGGCCGGCACATCGATGCGGTTGTACAAGGTCTGGATGCGGGTCGACGGCCAGTTCGGCAGGCAGCGCCGCATGTCGTCGCGCACGGCATCGGAGACGCCGAGCAGGCTCAGGCGCTTGCGGAAAATGTGCGCGAACAGCTTGCGCGTGCCGCGTTTGTAATCGTCAAACGCATGGTGCACGCCAATCACCGGCAGCGACGTGCCGAGCAAGGCGATGTAGATCGGCTTGAAGCGATGGGCGATGCAGAAACTGAAATTGCGTGAAGCGGCGATCTTGCGCAAATCGCCGATGGCGCCCAGCTTCAGGCCACGAATGGCCTTGGAGCTGTATTCCATGAACAACACTTCATCGGAAGCACACGCTGCGGCCACCTCGCTATCGGCGGCCCCGGTCAGAAAGACCCGTGGTCACCCGATAACCGGTGCCCGCGAACAGGCTGGCGTACTGCCGTGCGCAGTCGAGGAACGGCCCGTCATAGCCGTGACAGAACTGCAGCACATGGCGTTCAGCCGAGCGAGTCATAAGCGTTTGCGCCCTCTTTGACCACCAGAATGTCTTCCATGATCAGGTACTGAAGATCGGAACCGAAGAACATGTTCAGGGCATCGGTCGGCGAGCAGATCATCGGTTCACCACGACGGTTCAGCGAGGTGTTCAGCGATACGCCGTTGCCGGTGAGATTTTCCAGCGCCTTCATCATGTCGTAGTAGCGCGGGTTGTATTCGCGCTTCAGGACCTGGGCCCGGGAAGTGCCGTCTTCGTGGACAACTTCCGGCACGCGGGTCTTCCACTCTTCCGCCACTTCGAAGGTGAAGGTCATGAACGGCGCCGGGTGATCGATCTTGATCATCTGCGGTGCAACGGTGTCGAGCATCGACGGGCAGAAAGGCCTCCAGCGCTCGCGGAACTTGATCTGGTGGTTGATGCGATCAGCCACACCGGCCACGCTCGGGCAACCGATGATCGAACGACCGCCCAGTGCACGCGGACCGAACTCCATGCGGCCCTGGAACCAGGCCACCGGGTTGCCATCGACCATGATTTTGGCGATCTGCTCCGGCATGTTGTCGAGCTTGCGCCAGGTCGGTTTGTTCTCGTGACGGGCGCACGCGGCGATCACGTCTTCGTTGCTGTAGGACGGGCCGAGGTAGACGTGTTCCATCTTCTCGACCGGCACGCCACGGGCGTGCGACACATAGGCCGCGGCACCGACTGCGGTGCCGGCGTCGCCGGATGCAGGCTGTACGAACAGCTCTTTGACGTCGTCACGGGCGATGATTTTCTGGTTGAGCTTGACGTTCAACGCGCAGCCACCGGCGTAGGCCAGCTTGCCGGTTTCCTTGAGCACGTCGCCCAGGTAGTAATCGATCATCTGCAGCGCGATTTTTTCGAACAGTGCCTGGATGCTGGCGGCGTAGTGGATGTACGGCTCGTCGGCGATGTCGCCCTCGCGCTTGGGACCCAGCCACTCGATCAGTTTCGGCGAGAAGTAGTAACCCTTGCCCTTCTCCTTGTAGCGACGCAGGCCGATCACGTTGGCGTAGTCAGTGTTGATCACCAGCTCGCCGTTCTCGAAGGAGGCCAGGCGCGAGAAGTCGTATTTGCTGGCGTCGCCATACGGCGCCATGCCCATGACCTTGAACTCACCGTCGAGCATGTCGAAGCCGAGGAACTCGGTGATCGCGCCGTACAGGCCGCCGAGGGAGTCCGGATCGAAAAATTCCTTGATCTTGTGGATCTTGCCGTTTTCGCCATAGCCGAAGAAGGTCGTGGCGTACTCGCCCTTGCCGTCGATGCCGAGGATCGCGGTTTTCTCTTTGAAACCCGAGCAGTGGTAGGCGCTGGAGGCGTGAGCCAGGTGGTGCTCGACCGGCTCGATCTTGATCTTCTTCGGATCAAAGCCCAGTTGCTCCAGACACCAGACGATCTTGTTGCGATAACGCTTGTAGCGACGGTTGCCCATCAGGATCGCGTCGAGTGCACGATCCGGGGCGTACCAGTAACGCTTGGCATACTGCCAGCGGGCCTTGCCGAACAGGCTGATCGGGGCGAACGGAATCGCCACCACGTCAACGTCGGACGGCTTGATGCCGGCCTGTTCCAGGCAGAACTTCGCCGATTCGTAGGGCATGCGGTTCTTTGCATGCTTATCGCGGACGAAGCGCTCTTCTTCAGCCGCCGCCACCAGCTTGCCGTCGATATACAAGGCGGCTGAAGGGTCATGGCTAAGGGCGCCGGACAGGCCAAGAATCGTCAATGCCACAGGGTCTAGCCTCTTTAGTCTGCATTCAGGCGCGATGCGCCTTGAAAATTGATGTGCCCTCGCACCGGGCGAGAGACAGCTAAAGGGCGGGATTATAGCGTAAACGTGGCGGGAATGACCCTGTGCGAATTGCCCTTGGTGAATCGGCCCGGTGAAACCTTGCTTTCACACTCAATAACCGCCCGCGCGCCAATAGATACCGAGATTGCCGTCACTGGCTTGGCGGTAATTCGTAGACGGCAACACCACCGTATCCAGCACCCCGGACAACGGCAGGTCGAGCAGCACGAACGGCTCCAGGACGCCGGAGGGGTCTGGGGACGCGTGGAGTACGAAGAAGTCGAACGCCAGCCCGCTGTAGCTCCGTGGAATCGACTGGCAGTAGGTTTTCTGTTTGCGCAGGTCGCGGGCGACGTCAGCGTCCATCTGCCATACCGTGGCGGCAGTGCCGGAGCCGGATAAAAGCCATGCGCAGGTGCCCAGTGTTACAGCGCTTTGGATGCTCAAGGTTTGCCCTCCGAAGTGGTCAGGGCAAGCTGGCATCGGGGCTGGAACGGGCACAGCTCATGGCTTCTGGAGACGCTGCAGGACACGTCAGTGGAGTTCGTCCGCTGTTGCTTAACCGGATTTTTTGGGGGCTTTAAAGCCCTATCGCGAGCAGGCTCACTCCTACAGGGGAATGCTTTCCCATGTGGGAGCCAGCCTGCTGGCGAGGCGGCTCATGCCGCGCTGGAGATGTCCTTGGGCAACCGCTGATCGATCACCTGATACAACGCGCTGCTCTCGGGCCAGTTGCGCATGAACCGTGCCCGATCCCGTGCATAGGCCGCTGCGAAACTTCCGACAGAGCCGTGCTGACACATCGAATCCAGGTCGATCAACGCCCAGCGACCTTCCTGCCAGAACAAGTTATGCCCCTTGAAGTCGCCATGACTGATGCGCTCGGCAATCAATCGGGCGAACAGTTGATCCAGCGCCTGCAGCTCGGATTCCGGCGCCGCACCGCTTTCAACATACGGCGCAAAGCGCTCGATGATGTCCGGCCCCGGCAGAAACTCGGTCACCAGATAGGCGCGACTGCGCAGCCACAGAAAGCGCTTTTCCAGCACCGCCAGCGGTTTCGGTGTGGCGATGCCGAGGAACGCCAGGCGATTGCCTTCACACCACGAGTGCCAGGCGCGGCTCGGGCGCCAGAAGCGCTTGAGCCAGTGCGCAAAGCCTTTGATGTTGTAGCGCTTGATCACCAGCGTGCGCCCGGCCACTTCGACTTTGCCCACGCTCGCCGCGCCGCCGGTCTTGTACAGATGGCCCTGATCGAGCAGCGCATCGGCCTGATCCAGCACCGGCAGCATGGCTGCCTCTTCCTCACGACGGACTGCCCGCAAGCCAAACGCACCGCGCTGCACACTGAACAATGTGCACTCGCGGCCCACCTTGATCAGATAATCCTTCAGGCGCCAGGCGCGCACCTTGGCGATCTGCTTCTGCAACGCTTCCAGCGGCAGCGCATGCTCGCTGTTGCTCAGCAGGTAATGCACCAGCAATTCTTCGGTGAACGGCTCCAGTGCCTTGGGCAACTGGGCGAAAAACACTCCGAGGTTTTCCAGCACCTTGTGCCGCGACAACGGCTGACCGGCAGTTTCGACGCAGATCCCCGCGCCATCGATCAGGTACAACTGCCCGCCGTGACGCAGCAGGTTGTCCAGATGCAGATCTTCCTGCCACAACCCTTTGCCATGCAGTTGGCCGATAGCGCCCAGCGCCTCGGCCAGTACCGCCGTTTGTTCGTCCGCCAGCACTGGCAACGATTCGACTTGCTGCCAGGCATCGCCGAGGCTTTCAGCGCCTTCGAGAAATTCGAACAACAACCAGCCGCCCTCGCCATCCTGCAAGCCATCGGCCAACAGCAATGGCGTGGTAAGGCCCTGTTCGGCGAGCAGTTTGACGCCCGCCAGTTCACGCTGAAAATGCCGCGCAGCCTTGCTGCCCACCAGCAACTTGGCCAGCACCGGCCGACCGCGCCAGACCCCGGCGCCGACATAACGCTGCCCCGGCAACACCCGCAGCAGGCTCAGCAACTGCAAATCCGCAGGACCGGCCGCATCAGCGAGGCTGATCGTCAGCGGCAGATTCGGCGCACGCCCGGCGTTTTTCAGTTCGGACAAGCGCATCAACGGGTCTCCTTGCGACTGCGCCGTGCGGTCAGGCGCGAAACCCAGCTGTCGACCAGTGAACTGTCGACGGGCTGATCGAGGTACGCCGCGAGCAACTCGCGCAATTGCGCCTCGCTCCATTCCGGCGCGCGACGCAGCAGCGGCTCCAGATCCTTGACCCGATCGCGCATGCCGAACAGCAGGGGCCGGGTCTTTTCCAGGTCGATCAACTGCGCCCGATAGGCGTCGCCCTCAGCCTGCAAGAAAATGTGCTTGGGATAAAAACAGCCGTGCACCTGACGTACGCCGTGCAGCTGGCGCGCCAGTTGTCCACAGGCCTTGAGAATCGCCGAGTGCTGCGCGGCGGTCAGCTCGGACCAGCGTTGCAACAGCGAGTCGAGATCATCCCAGCCGTCGAGGGCACGGGTCAGCAGGATCGCCTGAACATCGCCCTTGACCTTGCGCTCGCCGAAAAACGCCGCTTGCAGCGCAGGAATTCCCAGCTTGTTGTAGCGGCTGATGTTGCGAAACTCACGGGCGAAACTCGGCTCGCCGAACGGCGCATGCAAGGTGCGGGTCAGGTAATTGCTCTGCCGCTTGAGATAGTAGGCCCGCCCTTCCAGCTCCAGGCGAAACACGCTGCTCCAGCCACCGCCATCGGTGTTCGGTTCGTCCACGGCTTCGAGCTGCTTGGCCCAGAGCGCGTCGAAAGTGCCGAGGCCATGACGCTCAAGCAGCGCCCGGTCTTCAGCAGCCAGGAAATCAGTCATTCGCGTCCCTCGAAAAATCTCACCACGTGGCGAATCCGTTTCTTGTCGGCGGCATTCAGCCGATCACGTCCGCGGTATTGCAGGTAGAAGCGCAGGCGCTGGGTGTTCGACAGGTGATATTTGGCCACTTTGTCGAGACAGGCCAGATCCTTGGTGATCCGGTATTTGAGCCAGAAGCCGCGCCAGAAATCGCCGTTCGGGCAGTCGATCAGAAACAGCTGCGCCTGATCGTCGATCAGCAGGTTGCGCCACTTCAGATCGTTATGGGTAAAGCGGTGGTCGTGCATGGTTCGCGTATAGCCGGCCAGTTGGCGG
Organism: Pseudomonas sp. MD195_PC81_125; assembly: GCF_014060985.1. NCBI lineage: Bacteria > Pseudomonadati > Pseudomonadota > Gammaproteobacteria > Pseudomonadales > Pseudomonadaceae > Pseudomonas > Pseudomonas sp. MD195_PC81_125. The sequence goes on along the minus strand of NZ_JABULD010000453.1, from coordinate 9,823 downwards.
CTGATGCCATCAACCCACAGGCGATCCTTGAGTTTCGGATCGTTGCGTTCGGCCAGCGCCGACAGGTCTTCGGTGCGCGGCAGCTCGCGGGTGATCATGGCGCCACGGTTGTACGCCGCGCCCCGCCGCTCCAGGCCCCAGGCCACCACTTCGGCCGTGGGAATGCCCCACTTGGCGAAGCGCTTGAGGTTCTGCCACTCCATCTTCACCCGCGGCTTGCCCAGGTAGCGGCGCAAACCTTTACCGGCGCCGACGTAGCGCTTGACGTAGTAATTGACGCCGTTGCGCTGCACGCGGATGACTTCGGACAGCGGATCACGGGTCAAACGCTCGCCCTGCAGGGCAAACACCGCTTCGAGGCTGCCGAAATCTTCGCTCAGTTCGCTGTATTGCGGCTCAAGAGTCCAACCCGCCATCAGAGCGCATCCCCGTATCGCTGTTTGCGCGCATAAAGCTTGTTGGCCTTGCCTTCGAGCCAGCTCAACAGCGGCGCTTCTTCTGCCAGGATCTGCCGCAGCGGTTGCTGGAAGTAGCCTTTGAGGAAACGCAACTTGTCGCGACGGGTCAGGCCGATGTCCAGCGCCGAAAAATACAGCGCGGCCAGATCCTTGTTGCGCCAGCGTTGCGTAATCTTTGCACGGGTCTGGGCGCGGTGCAGGTCGATCACCGAGAGCTTGAAATCGTCCGGCGTGACCGGTTTGTCGGTGTGCAGCAGGAAGTGGCAGATGTAGCAGTCGCGGTGGTTGACCCCGGCGCGGTGCATCATGCCGGTCATGCGTGCCACTTCAGCGATCAGCGCGCGCTTGAGTTTCGGCTGCGGCGGGTTCTTGACCCAATCGATGCTGAAATCTTCGAGGCTGACGGTCGGCGCCAGCTCTTCGGTGACGATGAACGAATGCTGATCCGCCGGGTTGCTGCCCTTTTCGCCGTAAGCCACAGCGGTCATGGTCGGCACGCCAACTGCCTGCAAACACTGGATCGCCTGCCATTCCTGACCCGCGCCGAGCACCGGCAGCTTGGCGGTCAGCAGGTTCTTGAAGATCTCGCCCCAGCCGATGCCCCGGTGGATCTTGACGAAAAATCCGTTGCCTTCGACTTCCGTGCGCAGCGTGCGTCGAGCTTCCAGCTCGCGATAGACCTCGCCCTGCAAGCCTTCGACTTCGGCGAACGGGTCGCGTCCGGCCCACAGGCTCTTGAACGGTTCAGCCAGCATCAACTTCATTTAAGCGTGCTCCGCCAGAATCACATCGGCCGCGTGCTGCGGCATGCTGTAGAGGTCGGCCGTCTCGGCGAAGGCCAGACCATTGCGACTCCAGGCCGCGCGTGCAGCGTCGTCATTCAACATGTCAGTCAGGTACTGCGTCAGTTGCGCCTGCTCGAATGGTTCGTCCAGCACGCGCCCGGCGTCCGCCTCGGCGATGTAATGGGCGTAACCACAGACCGCACTGACCAGCACCGGCAAACCGGCGACCAGCGCTTCGAGCAGCACGGTACCGGTGTTTTCGTTGTAAGCCGGGTGGATCAACAGATCGGCGCCGAGCAGGAAACGCGGGATATCGCTGCGGCCCTTGAGGAACGTCACGTTATCGCCCAGACCCAAAGTTGCACTCTGCATCTGGAACAATTTGGGGTCATCCTGGCCGATTACAAACAGCCGGGTGCGTTTCTTCAGCTCGGCGGGCAATGCGGCCAGCGCCTTGAGGCTGCGATCGACGCCCTTGGTCTTGAACCCGGAGCCGATCTGCACCAGCAGCAGTTCGTCGTCCTTGAGGTTGAATTCGGCACGAAAACCGGCGCGAATCTGGTCGGCATCCGCCGGCCGTCGACGATCCTGGGCGATACCCGGCGGCAGCAGATGGAAGCGCTCCAACGGCGTGTCGTAGTGCTTGATGAACAGCGGCTGCTGCACTTCGGAAATCATCAGCACTTCGGTTTTCGCATCTTTGGCGAACACCGCGCGCTCGTACTCGGCGAAGTGGCGATAGCGGCCCCAGCGGCGGTACAGCGAATGGCGCAGGTTCTGCGCCTTGTCTTCGAAGCAGCCGTCGGCGGCGTAGTAGACATCCAGCCCCGGCATCTTGTTGAAGCCGATCAGCCGGTCCACCGGACGCTTGGCCAGATCCGCTTCCATCCACGCACTGAGCTTCTCGTTGCGCCGATGGTTGAAGAACGCCTTGACCGGCGCCACCAGCACTTCGAAACCGGGCGGCACGTCGCCTTCCCAGATCAGCGTGTAGACGCGGATCTGGTGACCGCGCTTCTGGCATTCGAGGGCGATGCGCATGAAATCGCGCTGCAAGCCACCGAACGGGAAATATTTGTACAGGACAAAAGCCAATTGCATCAGCGCAGCTCCTCAGCCATTAACAACGTGCTCAGACGGCTGGCGACACGCTCGGGATTTACACGCGTGAAGCACAGAGGCTGCTCGCGCTTGAGGTCAAACTGACGGGCATCCTGCGCAGTCGGTTGGTAGGTACATTTCTTTTGCAGGCACGGAGCGCAGGGGAAATCACTGGCCATGTGAATCTGCACCTTGCCGTAGGCGCCGGTCAGGCCCGGGTTGGTCGGGCCGAACAGCGAAATCGTCGGCACATCCAGCGCGGCGGCCAAATGACCGAGACCGGTGTCCACCGCCACGCAGGCCTGCGCACCGGCCAGCACTTTGCCGACCCCGGCCAGATTCAGCTTCGGCAGCACCTCGGCGTGTTTGAAACCGGCGGCAATGCGTTCGGCGCGGGCCTTCTCCTGCGGGTTGCCCCACGGCAGCTTGACCCCGACGCCCAGATAGCCGACGCGCTCGGTCAGCTCGCGCCAGTAGGCTTCCGGCCAGTGCTTGGTGTCCCACGTGGTGCCATGCAGGAACACCACGAACGCACTCTTGCGCGGCAATTCCACCAGACGCTCGACGTTGAGGCCGTAGTCGCCCAACCCTTTGGGCAGGTCATAGCCGAGGGCGATAGCAAACAGCTGACGCACCCGTTCGACCGCATGCTGCCCACGGGCCACCGCCAGTTTGCGGTCATAGAATCGTGCAGCGATCGGCTCGCGCGCCGAGCCTTTGTCGAGACCAGCTACCGGGGCTTTGACGTAGCGCGTCAGCCAGGCGCTTTTCAGCAGGCCCTGAGCGTCGATCACCAGATCGTATTGGCTGGCGCGCACGCTCTGCTTGAAGCGCTTCCACTCGCCGCTCTTGAGGGTCTGCCAGAGGTTCTTGCGCCAGCGGCGGATCGCCACCGGAATCACCTTGCCGACGGCCGGGTGCCAGGTCGGGATCTCGGCGAAGCCTTCTTCCACCACCCAGTCGAACGTGATCCCGGGGATGGCCCGGGCCGCGTCGGTCAGCGCTGGCAACGCGTGAATCACGTCGCCCAGCGATGAAGTCTTGATCAGCAATACCCGCAACTTAATGAACCTCGACCACAGAGCCCTGCAGTTTCTGCAAGGCATCGTTGACCGCGTCCGGCATCAACTGGCGCAGGCAGTTGTAATGGCCGAACCGGCAGGTACGGTCGAAGCACGGGCTGCAATCCAGACCCAGCCGAACGATTTCCACGTGCTCGGCCAGCGGCGGGGTGAAACCCGGCGACGTCGAGCCGTAGACCGCCACCAACGGACGGTTCAACGCCGCCGCCACGTGCATCAGGCCGGAGTCGTTGGACACCACCGAATCGGCACAGGACAGCAGGTCGATGGCCTCAGCCAGCGAGGTGCCGCCGCTGAGGTTGACCGACTCTTCACGCAGGCCGGGGAATCAGCCGTGCGCGGATGTCTTCGCCCACCGCGTGGTCGTTTTTCGAGCCGAACAACCACACCTGCCAGCCTTCGCGAATCCGCGCTTCGGCAACTTTGGCGTAATGCTCCGACGGCCAGCGCTTGGATTCGCCGAACTCGGCACCGGGGCACAGGGCCAACACCGGACGGTCGAGGGTCAGGCCGAACTTGGCCAGTGCCGCTTCGCGGGTCACCGGATCGATTTGCAGGCTCGGACGTGGATACGGTTTCGGCAGCTCGGCGTTCGGCTCGTAAGCCAGGGCCATGAAGCGCTCGATCATCAGCGGATAACGTTCCTTATCCAGCGTGCGCACGTCATTGAGCAGGCCGTAGCGGAATTCGCCGCGCCAGCCGGTGCGCTGCTTGATGCCGGCGAAAAACGGCACCAGCGCCGACTTCAGCGAGTTCGGCAGCAGGATCGCCTGATCGTACTGGCCGGCCAGGGATTTGCCGATGCGCCGACGCGTCGCCAGTTCCAGCGCGCCATGGCCGAGCGGAAAGCTCAAGGCCTTGCGCACTTCAGGCATGCGCTCAAGGATCGGCCGGCTCCACTCGGGGGCCAGCACGTCGATTTCGCATTGCGGGTGGCGCTGCTTGAGACACTGAAACAGTGTCTGCGCCATCACCATGTCACCGACCCAACTGGGCCCAACGATCAGAATATTCATGTGGTTTCCATAAACGAACCGGGGAGGCATTTACGCCTCCCCGCCTCGAGAATCACTGAGGGAGCGGCGCTGCTTGCGATGGGTCATTACCTTCAACATGACTGTCGACTGTTACTCCGCTATCGCGAGCAGGCTCGCTCCTACATGGTTTGTTCGTGTCTCAATCTGCAAATCACCACAAGTCCCTGTGGGAGCGTGGCTTGCCCGCGATGAGGCCATCACATCTGAAAGTGACGGTGGCTGACACTCCGCCATCGCGGGCAAGCCCGCTCCCACAAGGTATTCGATGCTTCAAATATCCGGTTTCAGCTTAGCCCCAGCTCTTTCCAGATCCGCAATACCTGCCGGCGCTCCTCGACAAACTGGTCGCCTGCAATCACCCCGGCGTCCTTCTGCAAGGCCTGCCGGTGGGCGGCGGAGCGGTAAGCCTTATAGGCTTCGCGCAACAGGCTGGCGTCTTCGGCGGGCATCAGCCCTTCGTGTTCCAGCTCTTCCAGAATGCGGATGTTATCGGTCCAGCGCAGCAATGGCGGGTGGCTGTGCGACCACGCCAGGGCCGCGTATTGCACCATAAATTCAATATCGACGATACCTCCGGCGTCCTGCTTGAGGTCGAACGGCGCCGTGGCCTCGAAGGCATTAGCCGCCGTACCGGCCGCGGTGCCCTTGGTGCCGAGGTTGTCGCGCATCTTGGCGCGCATCTCGCTGACTTCCTGTTGCAATTTCGCCAGATCCCGCGCTTTACCCAAAACCTGCGCGCGGACTTTCTCGAAGGCCTGGCCGACATCCTGACTGCCCACCAGCACCCGCGCCCGCACCAGCGCCTGATGCTCCCAGGTCCAGGCTTCATTTTCCTGATAGCGCTCGAAGGCACCGAGTGAACTGACTAACAGCCCCGACGCGCCGGACGGGCGCAAACGCATGTCCACTTCGTACAACTGACCGGAGTTGGTCTGCGCCGTCAGCAAGTGAATGATCCGCTGCCCCAGCCGGGTGAAGAACTGCGCGCCATCGATCGGTTTCGGCCCGTCGGTTTCCGCCTGCGGATCACCGTCATGGATGAACACCAGATCCAGGTCCGAACCATGCCCCAGTTCCAGCCCGCCGACTTTCCCATAACCGACAATGATGAAGCCCGGATCGCACAAACTGCCGTCAGTGCGCAGCGGCGTGCCGTACTTGGCCACGGTCTGGCGCCAGGCCAGCGCCAGCACTTGCTCGAGAATCGCTTCGGCCAGCCAGGTCAGGTAATCGCTGACTTTCATCAATGGCAGGCTGCCGGCGATTTCCGACGCGGCGACGCGCAAGCGGTGCGCAAGTTTGAAGTGACGCAGGGCTTCCATCTGCTGCTCGAGGTCGTCTTCGGGAATCCGCGTCAGCCGTTCGCGCAGCTCGGCGGCCAGTTCTGGCGCCAGGGGCGGCTTGAACAGGCGACCTTCGTTGAGCAATTCATCGAGCAGCAGCGGGAAACGGGTGATCTGCTCAGCAATCCACGGACTGGCCGCGCACAGCGTCAGCAAGCGCCGCAAGGCGCCGGGATTTTCCGTCAGCAGGACTAAATAAGCCGAACGCCGCGCTACCGCTTCGACCAGCGGCAGCACTCGCTCCAGCACCAGATCCGGGTTGTCATGTTCCACCGCCTGAGCCAGCAGACGCGGAATAAACGCATCGAGACGTTCGCGACCCAGGCGCTGCATCGCGCGCAATTGCGGGCTGCCACGCAAACTGGCCAGCGCTTTCAGCGCTTTGCTCGCGTCCTTGAAGCCGCCCTCTTCCAATTGTCGGCAAGCGGCCTCCTCATCCTGCGCCTCTTCCCACAGCGGCAACCACTCACCACCGACCACCACCTCGCAATCGGCACCCTCTTCTTCATCGGGATCGGCGATCACCTGCGCGAAGTGCCAGGCCACACGGCCGCGCCAGAACATCAGCTTTTCGTGGAAGGCCTGCCAATCGGCGAAACCGAGCATAAAGGCAATGCGCGCCTGATCCTGAGCGCCGTCCGGCAACATCTGGGTCTGGCGGTCGGCAATCGCCTGGATCGCATGCTCGGTGTAACGCAAAAACTCATAGCCTTCGCGCAATTCACTGATCACTGCCGGCGGCAGATAGCCTTGCCCTTCCAGCGTGCTCAATACCTTTAATAGAGGACGCTGCTGCAAGCTCAGATCGCGCCCGCCGTGGATCAACTGGAAAGCCTGGGCGATGAACTCGACTTCGCGGATGCCACCGGAACCCAGCTTGATGTTGTCGGCCATGCCCTTGCGCCGCACTTCCTGCTGGATCAACTGCTTCATGGTGCGCAGCGCTTCGATCGCCGAGAAATCCAGATAACGCCGATAGACGAAGGGGCGCAGCATGTCGAGCAACTGCGCGCCGGCAGTCTGATCGCCGGCCACCACCCGCGCCTTGATCATCGCGTAGCGTTCCCAGTCGCGGCCCTGATCCTGGTAATACTGCTCCAGTGCATTGAAGCTCAGCACCAGCGCGCCGGACGAACCGTACGGGCGCAGGCGCATGTCGACGCGGAACACGAAGCCGTCGACCGTCATCGGGTCGAGGGCCTTGATCAGGCGCTGACCGAGACGAATGAAGAATTCCTGATTATCCAGCGCGCGTTTCACGCCGACGGTTTCGCCGCCCTCGGGGTAGGCGAAGATCAGGTCGATGTCCGACGACAGGTTCAACTCGACCGCGCCGAGCTTGCCCATGCCGAGGATGACCATCTGTTGCGGCAGACCGCTGCGCCGACCGGTTGGCGTGCCGAACTGATCGCAGTGGCGACGGTACAACCATTGATAAGCCTGATCGATGGTGGCGTCGGCCATGTCTGAAAGATCGCGGCAGGTCTGTACCAGATCGGCCTGGCGGTTCAGGTCGCGCCAGATGATTCGTACCTGATGGCGAGCGCGCTGGCGACGCAGGACACGACCGAGTTCATCTTCGCTTTGCGCGGTGTTCACGGCGGCAGCAATCTGCGCGCAGAGTTCACCCGGCGCGTACGGCCGGTCGAGTTCGCCGGACTGCACCAGCGACAGCAACATCAAAGGGTCACGAACACTCTGTTCAATGACGAAATCGCTGGCGGCACCGACGCGGGCGAATTGCGCCCAACGCTCCGGTGTCCAGGTCGACAAGCCGTGATCGCCTTCAAGGGAGGCGACGGCCGTACGGAACGACTGCTCGGATCGAGTGACCAACGGCAGGAGAATGGCGGGGAGTTCGGCGAGCACGGGCAGGGTCATGGTCTATCCTTGATCGGCGTGTAAATGGCCGCTTGTAGTGTTTGATGAAAACCCGCTACGCGAAGGACTGTCGAACAAAAGTTAGAAATAGCTGAAATTTCTTCTTCTTTGGCATCCAGCATCAAACTTTCACCTTTTTCGGATGGTAATCGACCAACCTTAACGATTATTCTCACAACGCAGTCGGAGGCCACAAGCCTTTCCTCTGTAGTTTTACTACTCGTCTATACAGGCGAAAGGCTGAAATGCTCAAAGATTTGTAGTAAAACTACACGCCGCCGGAACAACCTGTCGGCAATCCAAGAATTTTAAATCGTCTGCCCACAAGGCCAGTCGCAAACTCAGGCAACCGATTCTGGAAGCCTTTCCGCCCTGGAGCAAGCCATGCAAGACCTCGATCCCGTCGAAACCCAGGAATGGCTGGACGCCCTGGAATCGGTTCTCGACAAAGAAGGCGAAGACCGTGCTCACTATCTGATGACCCGTATGGGTGAACTGGCGACCCGCAGCGGTTCGCAGCTCCCTTACGCCATCACCACGCCTTACCGCAACACCATCCCGGTAACCCACGAAGCACGCATGCCTGGCGACCTGTTCATGGAACGCCGCATTCGCTCGCTGGTGCGCTGGAACGCGATGGCCATGGTAATGCGTACGAACCTGAAAGATTCTGACCTGGGTGGTCACATCTCCAGCTTCGCTTCCAGCGCGACCCTGTATGACATCGGCTTCAACTACTTCTTCCAGGCCCCGACCGACGAACACGGCGGCGACCTGATCTACTTCCAGGGCCACACCTCGCCAGGCGTTTACGCCCGTGCATTCATGGAAGGCCGCATCACCGAAGACCAGATGAACAACTTCCGCCAGGAAGTCGACGGTCAGGGCCTGTCGTCCTATCCGCACCCTTGGCTGATGCCTGACTTCTGGCAGTTCCCGACCGTATCCATGGGTCTGGGTCCGATCCAGGCGATCTACCAGGCACGCTTCATGAAGTACCTGGAACACCGCGGTTTCATCCAGCCGGGCAAACAGAAAGTCTGGTGCTTCCTGGGCGACGGCGAGTGCGACGAGCCGGAATCCCTGGGCGCGATCTCCCTGGCCGGCCGCGAGAAGCTGGACAACCTGATCTTCGTCATCAACTGCAACCTGCAGCGCCTCGACGGCCCGGTTCGCGGCAACGGCAAGATCATCCAGGAACTCGAAGGCGTGTTCCGCGGTGCACAGTGGAACGTGACCAAAGTCATCTGGGGCCGTTTCTGGGACCCACTGCTGGCCAAGGACGTCGACGGCATCCTGCAACGTCGCATGGACGAAGTCATCGACGGCGAGTACCAGAACTACAAAGCCAAAGACGGTGCGTTCGTTCGCGAGCATTTCTTCAACACGCCTGAACTCAAGGCGATGGTTGCCGACCTGTCCGACGACGAGATCTGGAAACTCAACCGTGGCGGCCACGACCCGTACAAGGTCTACGCGGCGTACCACGAAGCGGTCAACCACAAAGAACAACCTACCGTCATCCTGGCCAAGACCATCAAGGGTTATGGCACCGGTGCCGGCGAAGCGAAAAACACCGCGCACAACACCAAGAAAGTCGACGTCGACAGCCTGAAGTTGTTCCGCGACCGCTTCGACATCCCGGTCAAGGACGAAGAGCTGGAGAACCTGCCGTTCTTCAAGCCAGAGCCAAACAGCGCCGAAGCCCGCTACCTGAGCGAGCGCCGCGCTGCACTGGGCGGTTTCGTACCGCAGCGCCGCGCGCAGAGCTTCAGCGTACCGACCCCGGATCTGGACACCCTGAAAGCGATCCTCGATGGTTCGGGCGACCGTGAAATTTCCACCACCATGGCCTTCGTACGCATCCTCGCGCAACTGGTCAAGGACAAGGAAATCGGCCCGCGCATCGTGCCGATCATCCCGGACGAAGCCCGTACCTTCGGTATGGAAGGCATGTTCCGTCAGCTGGGCATCTACTCCTCTGTCGGCCAGCTCTACGAGCCAGTCGATAAAGACCAGGTAATGTTCTACAAGGAAGACCAGAAAGGTCAGATCCTTGAAGAAGGCATCAACGAAGCGGGCGCCATGAGTTCCTTCATCGCCGCCGGTACTTCGTACTCCACGCCACAACCAGCC
>NZ_JABULD010000497.1:0-6562 GCF_014060985.1 Pseudomonas sp. MD195_PC81_125 | reverse complement strand
CGATACGGGTCAACTGCGCATGGATCTTTTTGCCAATAGCCGACAATTCAGCCTCCCTGTCTTCACGAACGTCGTCAGCGTCTGCAGGGTCGTCAACCTCCTCCTTTAGCAATCGCAAATTTCTCTGTGAGCGCTCCTATTGATAATCTGCCATTCAACTTAGTTCACGAAAACAAATACCCACAAGCCGTTAAATATTAAAAAATACACACATCCCGAACAACCAAAACTCATCCACCACTTATGCAAGAGATTTCAAAAAAACGACAAAATAATAAACAACAAGAAGTCACACTCAATGCCTATACTCACAAGCAAAAGCAATATTAACCTTGAGACTCTTACAACCACTCAAGGAATTAAAAAGTGCAACCCAGTCCAAATCCGCTCATCACCAAGGACGACATTCGAAAAATAAAGAACTACATCTCTGCCGCCAAAGCATTGCCACGCAATATCGAAGATGTAGAACGCCAATTAAAAACCAAACACACCGGCATTACCGGCCTGGAACTTACTGACATTGTTCAGCTTAATCATACGATCATCAACAATGCCAATTCGTGGATCGATATCGAGTATTCGATGAAGCGTGTGGCCGGAAGTCTCTCGACCTTTTCGGAGGACCTGGAAAGTTTTGGTCAGGAAATTATCGACGCCATCGTGACGATGCCGGGCTACATAAATTACCTGGGCACCATCGACTCGCTGAGCGAAGAAGAAATAACCAGGCTCCCGCCACTGGAGATCGGCACGGCAGAAAAGAATCGATTTGGCTCCATTCAGGAATCTCTCGCGTTCATTGCAAGATCGATCGGCGAGAAGCAGCTCAGCAGTCTGGATGTCAGCGAACGTTTGAAGTATTTCAGGACCGATCTTAACGACAACGTTGCCGTGAGTATTGGCGAAAAACTACGTTTGGCCGGCGATGCGCAACTCAACCGACAACTGACCGAATTGAACGTTTCGATTGATCGGGCGAACAAACTCATACAGGAAAAAACCCGCGAGACGGCGCCGGATTTTTTTGATCACATTCTTGGTTTTTTCACCGCTTACCAAGGCGGCCCCCTCGGCTCGAGCGTTTATTACAAAACGCTCGAACTTCAGCAGAGTACCCATTTACGCCCATTGATCGCCCAGCGAGATCAACTCGCGGAGCAGATCAAACAAACCAACATCCTGGCCGGCACGCTTCTGGAATTCCAGTCGGGTCTGGACAGCATGTCGCTGTATGTCGAAGGAGCCATCCAGAGTACCTCGCAACTGGAGACGCTATGGATCTCCATTACTGACTACATCAATGCTTCGCAAAATAAAGTCATGGGTATGCACGAATTTCTGACCCTCAGAAGTTTTGTCTCCAGTTTCAAGATTGTTATTAAAAACTGGAAAACCGTTCAAGCCAACGCGAATCAACTCATCCACGCATTCGACTGACACCATCCAATCATTCAGGAAATATTCATCATGACCAACCTTATTTACGCCCAGCCTGACCTCGGCCGTATTCAAGAAAGCCGCGAGGCAATTCGTTATCAAGCGCTCGTTGGCTCTGCCAACCTGTATATCAAAGCCTTGAGCGATGAGTTGATCGCTTTGAATGCCGCCGTCAGCGACCTTGATCTTACGGCCGCGAATATCTTCACTTCGGCAATTACAGCGCTGGAGACCGACGACCTGAACGAAAACCTGCAGGCACTGGCCAGCCTCAACGCCAGTGAACCGAGTGCTCAGGTTGAAAAAGCACGCCAGCAGTATTCGCACATCGTCACGCAACTGATCAAGCTATGCGCTGAACACATGACCAGGTTGCACGCTTCACTGCACAACGGTGTGTTCGGCGTGCAGAGCATCGCCATCAGCAACAATCGTTTCCGACTTGAAGAATTGGCTGCGGCCAAAATCAGTCTGACCCAAGAGTACGACGCCGAGAAAATCCCGCTGGCCGAATTGAAAGACGATGAAACCGTTCTGAATCTGGCCATTGCCGAGTTCGAAAAGCTGACATTCATTGATCGAATCAAGCCATTGCTTGAACAACTGAAGGCGATCATCGGCAACAAACCGACAACCCCTGAGGCGGCGGCGCTGGAGGCCGGACTGATTATCGCCAACAAGTTTCTCGACGAAGCCAACGAGCTGATCAAATACAAGGATCTGATCAAGGCGCGTCAGATCATCCAGACGCGCCTTGCACAACGCGAGGAGCGCGTGGCGTCGCTGGCCAGGCAACTGCGCGACAACGACGACAAGACCCGCCAGTTGAAAGATACCCAGAAGGTTGTGCCACACCAGCAAACCTATGTCAGTGAGGCCGGCAAACTGACGGCTGCGTTTTCCGCGTTTCTCGGTGCGGTCACGGCTGTGCCGAATGAAGACGTTCTGCGGCGTGGCGAACGATTGCTGGAACACAGCCAGTCCCTGCGCAATTACCTGATCCCGCTGCAGGGACGCTGGTTACGCGGGTGATCGAAAGCGCCTGCCCTCGATTACTGATGGAGAGCAGGCGCCTCGGCGTCAAGGGCCGCCAGACGCTGACGGTACTCGGCGCCCATGGCGCGTATCTGCGGATGCGCGGATGCCAGCAGCGATTCGCCGCTGACGCGCAGGAACTTCACATTGCCGAGCCATAAAGCCTTGCGCAGCCATTGCAGCGCCTCTTCGATTCGCCCCGCTTGCGCCAGGATCGCGGCGTGACTGAACTGCCCGCGAAAATCCCCACCCTCGGCGGAGCGTCGATACCAGTCGTGCGCCGCTGGCAGATCCATCGGGCCTGCCCGCCCTTCCTCCAGATACCGTCCCAGCAGGTTCATTGACTTCGCATGACCCGCTTCAGCGGCGCGCCGATACAACGCCAATGCCTGACGCTGATCGACCATGACACCGCGCCCGGTCGCCAGCAGATTGGCGAGGTTGTACATCGCCCAATCCAGCCCCGCGTCAGCGGCGATTCGATAATGCTGCGCGGCAATCGCGGCATTCGCGACGCATCCCCAGCCATGCTCATGACAACGGCCCAGCATGTTGCGCGCCATCCAGTGCCCTTGCCTGGCGGCGATGGCGAACCAACGCAGTGCCAACGTTTGATCCTGAGCAATGCCACGGCCATCGAGCAGGATCTGCCCGAGCAACGCCTGCGCTTCAACAATGCCCTGGCCGGCGGCGAGCAGAATCGCCTGCGCCGCACGCGCCGGACTTTCTTCGAGCATGGCGCTGAGCTGCGCAACGTCGAGCACTTCCTCGCGCCGCAGTTGAAAACTCATACGTCAACCCAGCGCCGCAGCAGGTTGTGATAGGTGCCGGTCAGGCGAATCAGCGACGGGTGATCAGGCATGTCCTGAGTGAGCTGCTGGATCGCCCCGTCCATCTCGAACAGCAAGGCGCGCTGGCTGTCTTCGCGCACCAGACTCTGCGTCCAGAAGAACGACGCATAACGCGCGCCACGGGTGACAGCATTGACCTTGTGCAGGCTGGTGCCGGGGTACAGCACCATGTCGCCGGCGGGCAGTTTCACCCGTTGCGTGCCAAAGGTGTCCTGAATCTCCAGTTCGCCGCCGTCGTAATCCTCGGGCTCACTGAAAAACAGCGTGGCCGACAGATCGGTGCGCACCCGCTCGATGCTGCCTTTGGGCTGACGCACGGCGTTGTCGATGTGAAAGTCGAAACTGCCGCCCGCCGTGTAGCAGTTGAGTAACGGCGGGAATACTTTGTGCGGCAGCGCAGCGGACATGAACTGCGGATTTTTCCACAGCCGCTCGAGCATCGCGGCACCGATTTCCTTGGCCAGCGGATGGCCTTCCGGCAGTTGCAGATTGTGCTTGGCCTTGGCCGACTGATAGCCGGCGGTGATTTTGCCATCGGCCCAATCCGCCTGCTCCAGCGCCTCGCGGATGCGCTGCACTTCTTCTTTGCCGAACAGGCCGGGGATGTGCAACAGCATGGCGATCGTACCTGATGGTAAAGGGGTACCAATGATATTGATTCTTATTGGCTGTGTAAAACCCGCGTGACGGATGAACCGGTAAAAACCGTAAGGTTAAATTGTAAAGAATGTAAATTCGTCGCGAATAACAATGTTTCGCAATTGATACGAATACCTGTTTACCCTATATTCCGCGACCTCAAATCCTTGGGGAGGGGAATAAAAATGTCACGTCAACACGCACAATTGCCGGTCAGTTCACCACGCCTGCTCGCTTCGGCCATTGGTGTCGCCATCACCGCCGGTTCCGCCGGCCACATGGTCTTCGCCGCAGAAAAGACCGACAGCAAAGCCTCCGGCAATGCCATCGCCCTGGACGCTACCGCCATCACCGGCGAAGCGCAGGACTCGACGTCCTACCAGGTCGAAAAAGCCTCCTCGCCCAAGTACACCGCGCCGCTGGTCGATACCCCGCGCTCGGTCACCGTCATCCCGCAACAAGTGCTCAAAGACACCGGCGCCCTGAACATGCAGGACGCGCTGCGCACCGTGCCGGGCATCACCTTCGGGGCCGGTGAAGGCGGCAACCCGCAGGGTGACCGTCCGTTCATCCGCGGCTTCGACGCTCAAGGCGACACCTACCTCGACGGCGTGCGCGACACCGGTTCGCAGAGCCGCGAAATCTTCGCTGTGGAGAACATTGAAGTCAGCAAAGGCCCGAACTCGGCCATCGGCGGTCGTGGCGCAGCTGGCGGCAGCATCAACCTGGTGAGCAAAAAAGCACACCTGGGCAACTCGTTCGACGGTGGTTTCACCTGGGGTTCCGACCAGACCCAGCGATACACCCTGGATGGCAACTACCAGTTCAGCGACACCGCTGCCGGCCGCCTGAACCTGATGAGCCACGAGAGCAATGTCGCCGGTCGCGACAAGGTCGACTACGACCGTTGGGGTATCGCGCCGTCCCTGGCGTTTGGTCTGGGCACCGACACCCGGGTCAACCTCGACTACTACCATCTGGAAAGCAACGACACCCCGGACTCAGGCATTCCTTACACCATTCCGGCCGGTGGTTCGGCGGCACGTACCAAGTCCAACCCGGACAAGCCGTACGCCGGTGGCGATCACAGCAACTTCTACGGTCTGGATCGGGACTTCCGCAAGGGCCGCACCGACACCGCGACTTTCGCCATCGAGCATGACCTGAGCGACTCGCTGACCATCAAGAACACCCTGCGCCACGGCACCAGCATGCAGGATTACATCCTGACTCAGCCGGACGACAGCAAGGGCAACGTTAATAACGGCAGCGTCTGGCGCCGCGCCAACACGCGGGTCAGCAACACCGAGACCACCACCAATCAGACTGATCTGTTCGGCAATTTCTATGTCGCCGGTTTCAAGAACAGCTTCTCGACCGGTGTCGAATACACCCGCGAGGAAGGCCAGAAATCCTCGTACAACGTCAACACTGACACCACGCCGCGCACCAGCGCCGCGACCACCAATTGCACCCCGTCGATGATTGGCGCATCGAGCGGCTACAACTGCACCTCGCTGTCGAATCCGAACCCCAACGATCCGTGGAACGGCGCGATCTCGCGCAACTATGCCGGTACCGACACCAAGGCCAACACCTACGCGCTGTACGCGTTCGATACCCTGGAGTTGTCCGAGCAGTGGCTGGTGAACATGGGCCTGCGTTACGACCACTTCGATACCGACTACAAGACCTACAACAACGCCGGCACCACCACCTCCAAAGGTGATGACACCAGCGAATTCGTCACCGGTCAGTTCGGCGTGGTCTACAAACCGGCACCAAACGGCAGCATCTACGCCTCCTACGCAACCTCCGCGACGCCACCGGGCAACACCCTCGGCGAAGGCCAGGAAGGCAACCCGCTGGGCGGCACTCCGGACCGCAATGGCAACCTGCTCAAGAGCGACATGGAGCCGGAAACCACCAAGAACTACGAAATCGGTACCAAGTGGGATCTGCTGAACGATCGCCTGTCGCTGACCGCTGACATCTTCCGCACCGAGAAAGAAAACGCTCGCGTACAAGTCGACACCACCTCGTACGAAAACGCCGGCAAGACCCGTGTGCAAGGTATCGAGCTGTCGGCCAGCGGCAAGATCACCGACAAGTGGCAAGTGTTCGCTGGCTACGCCTACATGGACAGCGAACAGGTGGACGGTGGCGACCTGCCGGCCAACAAGGCCAACAACGGTAACGAGTTGCCGAACACGCCGAAAAACAGCGCCAGCCTGTGGACCACTTACCAGGTCACGCCGAAGCTGACCCTCGGTGGCGGCGCGTTCTACGTCGACGACGTCTACGGCAGCGTGGCCAACACCACGATGGTCGATTCCTATGTCCGTTACGACGCGATGGCCGCCTACAAGCTGAGCAAGAACGTCGACCTGCAACTCAACGTGCAGAACCTGACCAACGAGGTCTACTACGACAAAGCCTTCTCGACCCACTTCGCCAACCAGGCGGCGGGCCGTACTGCATTGTTGAGCACCAACTTCCACTTCTGACCGATGTGGAAACCTGTGGGAGCGAGCCTGCTCGCGAAAGCGGTGGGTCAGTCAAGTAGAAGCTGACTGACACGACGCCTTCGCGAGCAG
>NZ_JABULD010000439.1:0-7211 GCF_014060985.1 Pseudomonas sp. MD195_PC81_125 | reverse complement strand
ACACACCGCGTTCGCGAGCAAGCTCGCTCCCACAGTTGATCTGCGCCAAGCCTCCCTTTTGTGTTGATCGAGACCCCCCCGCCGTGCCCGACGCCATTCTGCGCCTCGCCCTGCCTTCGCCCCTGCGCCGCCTGTTCGACTATCGGGCGCCGGCCGGGGTGTTGCGTGCCCAGTTGCAGCCGGGCATGCGCCTGCGGGTGCCATTCGGGCGACGGGAAATGATCGGGATTCTGGTCGAGATCACCGACACCAGCGACGTGCCGCTGGAAAAACTCAAGCCGGCGCTGGCCCTGCTCGATGTCGAACCGCCGTTGCCGCCCGCACTGTTCAAGCTGTGTCTGTGGACGTCGCAGTATTACCAGCACAGTCTCGGCGATACCTTGAGCTGGGCGCTGCCGGTGCTGCTGCGTCAGGGCGAACTGGCGGAAGCCCGTCAGGAGCGCTTCTGGTCAGTCGCGCCCGGCGCCAGCCTCGATGATCCGCGCGTCGCCCGCGCGCCACGGCAACGGGAAGCACTGGCAACACTGGCGCAGCACCCGCACGGCGTGGCCCATCAGTTGTTGAGCAAGCTGATGCTGAGCAAGGACAGCCTCGACCTGCTGCTGGCCAAGGGTCTGGTGCAAGTGGAGATTCGTCGGCACGCCCCTGGCGTGCGCCATGAACATTGGTTGGCGCAACCGGAGTTGCCGCTGAACACCGAACAACGCGCCGCTTACGAAGCGATCCGCGCCGGGTTCGACAGTTATCACGCGTTTCTGCTGGCCGGGGTCACGGGCAGCGGCAAGACCGAAGTCTATTTGCAACTGATCCGCGAAACCCTCGAAGCCGGCAAGCAGGCACTGGTGCTGATCCCGGAGATCAACCTCGGTCCGCAGACCCTGGCGCGTTTCGAGCAGCGCTTCAATGCGCGTATCGCCCTGCTGCATTCGGCGGTCAACGACCGTGAGCGTCTCGATGCGTGGCTCGCCGCCCGTGACGGCGAGGCCGACATTATTATCGGCACTCGCTCGGCGCTGTTCACCCCGATGAAGAACCCGGGGCTGATCATCATCGACGAAGAACACGACGGCTCCTATAAACAGCAGGAAGGCCTGCGCTACCACGCCCGGGATCTGGCACTGGTGCGCGCGCGACAGGAAAACATCCCGATCGTCCTCGGGTCCGCCACGCCTTCACTGGAAAGCCTGCACAACGCCTACACCGGTCGTTATGGCCTGCTGCGCCTCAACGAGCGGGCCGGCGGTGCCAAGCAACCACGTTTCCTGCGGCTGGACGTGAAAAGCCGTCCGCTGGACAGCGGCATTTCCGGGCCGATGCAACAAGCCATCGGCCAGACCCTCGCGACGGGCCAGCAGGTGCTGGTGTTCCTCAACCGGCGCGGCTTTGCGCCGACGTTGCTGTGCCACGATTGCGGCTGGATGTCCGAGTGCTCGCGCTGCGATGCGCGAATGACCGTGCACCAGCGCTACGGCGAACTGCGCTGCCACCACTGTGGCAACGTCGAGCGCACGCCGCGCCAATGCCCCAAGTGCAACAAAGTCGATCTGCGGCCGGTGGGCGCCGGCACCGAACGCGCCGAGGAGCGCCTGGCGATTCTGTTCCCGGACTACCCGGTGCTGCGCGTCGACCGCGACAGCACTTCGCGCAAAGACGCAATGAATCAGTTGTTCGCGACGATTCAGAAGGGACAGCCGTGCATTCTGGTTGGCACGCAAATGTTAGCCAAGGGGCATCACTTCCCTCGGGTTACGCTGGTGTCGATTCTGGATGCCGACGGCGGACTGTTCTCCGGCGACTTCCGCGCCAGCGAGCGTATGGCGCAATTGATCGTGCAGGTGGCCGGGCGCGCCGGGCGGGCGGAAGAGCCGGGCAAGGTGATCATCCAGACCCACCTGGCCGACCATCCTTTATTGGTGCAATTGACCGAGCAGGGCTACTTCGCCTTTGCCGAACAGGCGCTGAGCGAGCGCCGCGCTGCGGGACTGCCGCCGTTTTCACACTTGGCCCTGTTGCGTGCCGAAGCGCACAAACCGGGGCAGGCCGAAAGTTTTCTCGATGAGGCATGCAGCGCGGCCGAGCGTTTGCTGGCCGAGCAGAATCTGGGCGGGATCGAACTGCTCGGGCCGGTGCCGGCGCCGATGGAGCGCCGCGCCGGTCGCTATCGGGCGCAGCTGTTGGTGCAGGCGGCAGCGCGGGCACCGCTGCATCGACTGCTCGCCAGCTGGTTGCTGGAATTGGAGCAGATGCCGAGCGGGCGGGCGGTGCGCTGGTCGCTGGATGTCGATCCGGTCGATTTGTACTAGCAGGTCAAAAGATCGCAGCCTGCGGCAGCTCCTAGAGAATCGAGCGTGTTTCCCTGTAGGAGCTGCCAGAGGCTGCGATCTTTTGCTTTTAATGTCACCACATATCCACATCCTGCCTGCTAAGGTTGGCAAGCCCGTCTTCGCAACGGATAATGCCCAGTTTTTCCACCCGCGCATCGATGCGCCGCCGCGCTTGCGGTCGAAAGAGAAGACCATGAAAGACACCATTCGCCAGCTGATCCAACAAGCCCTCACCCAACTCGTCAACGAAGGTGTGTTGCCTGAAGGCCTGTCGCCGGCGATTCAGGTGGAGAACGCCCGTGACAAGACCCACGGCGACTTCGCCAGCAACATCGCCATGATGCTGGCCAAGCCTGCGGGCATGAAGCCGCGCGATCTGGCGGAGAAAATCATCGCCGCGCTGCCGGCCGACGACAACGTCACCAAGGCCGAGATCGCTGGCCCCGGCTTCATCAATTTCTTCCAGAACACCCAGGCCCTCGCCTCGCGCCTTGACGCCGCGCTGACCGATGCTCACGTTGGCGTGCGCAAGGCCGGCCCGGTGCAGCGCACCGTGGTCGACCTGTCGGCACCGAACCTGGCCAAAGAGATGCACGTCGGCCACCTGCGCTCGACGATCATCGGCGACGGCGTGGCCCGTGTTCTCGAGTTCCTCGGCGACGAGGTGATCCGCCAGAACCACGTGGGCGACTGGGGCACCCAGTTCGGCATGTTGATGGCTTACTTGCAGGAAAACCCGATCACCAGCGACGAGCTGTCCGATCTGGAAAACTTCTACCGCGCCGCCAAACAGCGTTTCGACGAATCCGAAGAGTTCGCCGACCGTGCCCGTGGTCTGGTGGTCAAGCTGCAGGCCGGCGATGCCGAGTGCCTAGCGCTGTGGACCAAGTTCAAGGACATCTCGCTGTCGCACTGCCAGAAGATCTACGAACTGCTCAACGTCAAACTGACCATGGCCGACGTGATGGGCGAAAGCGCCTACAACGACGACCTGATCAACGTGGTCAACGATCTGAAAGCCGCGGGCCTGCTGGTCGAAAGCAACGGCGCCCAGTGCGTGTTCCTCGACGAGTTCAAGAACGCCGACGGCGATCCGCTGCCGGTAATCATCGTCAAGGCTGACGGCGGTTACCTGTACGCCACCACTGACCTGGCAGCCGTGCGCTACCGTTCTGGCAAACTGAAAGCCGACCGCGCGCTGTACTTCGTCGACCAGCGTCAGGCCCTGCACTTCCAGCAAGTGTTCGCCGTGGCGCGCAAAGCCGGTTTCGTGACCCATCCGATGGAAATGGAGCACATGGGCTTCGGCACTATGAATGGCGCCGATGGCCGTCCGTTCAAGACCCGTGATGGCGGCACCGTGAAGCTGATCGACCTGCTGACCGAAGCGCAGGAACGTGCCTACAACCTGGTGAAAGAAAAGAACCCGGAGCTGGCCGAAGACGAACTGCGCAACATCGCCAAGGTCGTCGGCATCGGTGCGGTGAAATACGCCGACCTGTCCAAGCACCGCACCAGCGACTACAGCTTCAACTTCGACCTGATGCTGAATTTCGAAGGCAACACCGCACCGTATCTGCTGTACGCCTACACTCGCGTGGCCGGCGTGTTCCGCAAACTGGGCAAGGACTTCAGCGAAGTCGACGGCCAGATCGTTCTCGAAGCCGAGCACGAACACGAGCTGGCGGCGAAACTGGCGCAGTTCGGCGAAGTGCTGAACAACGTCGCGGAAAAAGGCACGCCGCACATCCTCTGCACTTATCTGTATGACGTCGCCGGTCTGTTCTCCAGCTTCTACGAGAACTGCCCGATCCTCGCCGCCGAGACGCCGGCCCAGACGCAGAGCCGTCTGCGCCTGGCCGCGCTGACCGGTCGTACTCTCAAGCAAGGCCTGGAACTGCTGGGCCTGGAAACTCTGGAGCGCATGTAAGTTGGCTGCCAAGAAAAAACCTGCACCCAAGCGTGGCGCCAGCCGTTACCAAGCTCCTGCAAAGCAACCGATTCCGGGCTGGCTGTGGATGGCCATCGGCCTGACGGTCGGTGCGTTCATTGTGTTTCTGATGAAACTGGAGCCGGGCAAGGGCAGCGACACGGTCAAGCGCGAGAAAGTCGAGCAGGCGCAGCAGCAGAAAGCGTCGAAGATCGCCGAGGCCAACAAGACCCCGCCGAGCCCGACGCAACCGGTGAAGCCGAAGTACGACTTCTACACCTTGCTGCCGGAATCGGAAGTGATCGTGCCGCCGGATGCCGTGCCGGAGAAAACCCTGCCGACGCCACAAGTGCCGACCACGCCGGTCACCCCGGCGGAAGCGGCGAAGATCGATACCGCACGGGCGCAGGCTGCGCTGTCGGGCATTACCCCGCCGCCAGCGCCACCTGTGGCGAAAGCGGCGCCGGTGACCAAGTTCTTCCTCCAGGCCGGTTCGTTCCGCAAAGAGGCGGACGCGGACAAGGTGCGGGCGCAGATCATTCTGCTGGGCCAAGCTGTTTCGGTTGAGTCGGGCACGGTGAAGGATGAAACCTGGTACCGCGTACTCGTTGGCCCGTTCAGCAACCGCGAACAGCTGACCACCGCACAGAAACAACTGGCGGGCAGTGGCTTCAGCAACCTGTTGTTACAACAACGCCAGAGCCGCTGACCCCTCGCCGAACGTAAATCGTTCAGCGGACTTTGTGGCGAGGGAGCTTGCTCCCGCTGGGGCGCGAAGCGCCCCTAAAGCCTGTAAACCCGGTGCATCAGACAGACCGGGATTGCAGGTTTACGACTGCTGCGCAGCCGAGCGGGAGCAAGCTCCCTCGCCACAGAGATTTGCACCACCCCTTCATCACCGCTCGTCCCCTCTCTGCGCCCCCGGTTGAAATCCTCTCCAGCACCCCCATATGAATGGGCATAAGGCATTTTCGCCCCGCTGCGTGGAGACTCTTCCCTTGACCACCATCGTTTCAGTCCGCCGCCACGGCAAAGTCGTCATGGGCGGCGACGGCCAGGTTTCTCTTGGTAATACCGTGATGAAAGGCAACGCGAAGAAAGTTCGTCGCCTGTACCACGGTCAGGTCATCGCCGGTTTCGCCGGTGCCACCGCCGACGCCTTCACCCTGTTCGAACGTTTCGAAGGCCAGCTCGAGAAACATCAGGGCCACCTGATCCGCGCCGCTGTCGAACTCGCCAAAGAATGGCGCACCGACCGCTCCCTGAGCCGCCTCGAAGCCATGCTCGCGGTCGCCAACAAGGACGCCTCGCTGATCATCACCGGCAACGGTGACGTGGTCGAACCCGAAGACGGCCTGATTGCCATGGGTTCCGGCGGCGCCTACGCGCAAGCTGCGGCCAGCGCGCTGCTGAAAAAGACCGACCTGTCGGCCCGTGAGATCGTCGAAACCGCCCTCGGTATCGCCGGCGACATCTGTGTATTCACCAACCACACTCAGACCATTGAGGAGCAGAATCTCGCTGAATAAGCCTGACGCGGCCTAAGTGCCACGGCTTGTTTCTGCTTGAGGACCGTCAATTACTATGTCCATGACTCCCCGCGAAATCGTCCACGAACTCAACCGCCATATCATCGGCCAGGACGATGCCAAGCGCGCCGTCGCGATTGCCCTGCGCAACCGCTGGCGCCGCATGCAGCTGCCTGAAGAGCTGCGCGTTGAAGTGACCCCGAAAAACATTCTGATGATCGGTCCGACCGGTGTCGGTAAAACCGAAATCGCCCGTCGTCTGGCGAAGCTGGCCAACGCGCCGTTCATCAAGGTCGAAGCGACCAAATTCACCGAAGTCGGCTACGTTGGCCGTGACGTCGAATCGATCATCCGTGATCTGGCCGACGCCGCGATCAAGATGCTCCGCGAGCAGGAAATGACTCGCGTGCGTCACCGTGCCGAAGACGCTGCCGAGGACCGTATCCTCGACGCACTGCTGCCACCGGCACGCATGGGCTTCAGCAACGAAGAAACCCCGAGCAGCGATTCCAACACCCGTCAGCTGTTCCGCAAGCGCCTGCGCGAAGGGCAGCTGGACGACAAGGAAATCGAGATCGAAGTCGCCGAAGTGGCCGGCATCGAGATCGCTACACCACCTGGCATGGAAGAGATGACCAGCCAGTTGCAGAACCTGTTCGCCAACATGGGCAAGGGTAAGAAGAAAGCCCGCAAGCTCAAGGTCAAAGAAGCGCTGAAACTGGTGCGCGACGAAGAGGCCGGGCGTCTGGTCAACGAAGAAGAGCTGAAGGCCAAGGCGCTGGAAGCGGTCGAGCAACACGGCATCGTGTTCATCGACGAAATCGACAAGGTCGCCAAACGCGGTAATGTCGGCGGCGCCGATGTCTCCCGTGAAGGCGTACAGCGCGACCTGCTGCCGCTGATCGAAGGCTGCACCGTCAACACCAAGCTGGGCATGGTCAAGACCGACCACATCCTGTTCATCGCCTCCGGTGCGTTCCACCTGAGCAAGCCGAGCGATCTGGTGCCTGAGCTGCAAGGGCGTCTGCCGATCCGTGTCGAACTCAAGGCGCTGAGCCCGGAAGACTTCGAGCGCATCCTCAGCGAGCCGCACGCATCGCTCACCGAGCAATACTGCGCGCTGCTGAAGACTGAAGGCCTGAACATCCAGTTCCAGCCGGAAGGCATCAAGCGTCTGGCGGAGATCGCCTGGCAGGTCAACGAGAAGACCGAGAACATCGGTGCCCGTCGCCTGCACACGCTGCTTGAGCGTCTGCTGGAAGAGGTGTCGTTCAGTGCCGGCGACCTGGCCAGCGCGCATGACGACCAGCCGATCCTGATCGACGCTGCGTACGTCAACAGCCATCTGGGCGAATTGGCGCAGAACGAAGACCTGTCCCGTTATATCCTGTAGGTCACTCTTCCCTGTAGGAGCTGCCGCAGGCTGCG
>NZ_JABULD010000065.1:0-12215 GCF_014060985.1 Pseudomonas sp. MD195_PC81_125 | reverse complement strand
GAGTTGTGAAGATTGTGTGGGAGCTGGCTTGCCAGCGAAGAGGCCAGATCAAACACCACCGAATCAGCAGAGACGCCACCCGATGACCCACCCTCAGCCCCTTGGGCCCGAACACCCCGCGCATCGCCCTGATCGGCGAATGCATGATCGAACTCCAGCACCGCGCCGACGGCAGCCTGCAGCAAAGCTTCGGCGGCGATACCTTGAACACGGCGGTGTATCTGTCCCGCGCCCTGGGCGACAAGGCTCAGGTCGATTACGTCACTGCGCTGGGCGATGACAGCTTCAGCGACGCCATGTGCCAAAGCTGGGCCGATGAAGGCATAAGCCTCGACATGGTGCAGCGTCTGCCCGGTCGTTTGCCGGGCCTGTACTGCATTCAGACCGACGCCAACGGCGAGCGACGTTTCCTCTACTGGCGCAATGAGGCGGCGGTGCGCGATTGCTTTACCACTCCGGCGGCGGAGCCGATTCTTGCAGCGCTGCCGGATTACGACGTGCTGTATTTCAGCGGCATCACCCTCGCTGTGCTTGGCGCCAAGGGCCGTGAGCGTTTGATCCAGACCCTCATCGAAGCCCGGCAGCGCGATGCGCGGATCGTCTTCGATAACAACTATCGGCCACGTTTGTGGGCGTCACAGGAAGAGGCGCGGGCGGCCTATCGCAGTGTGTTGCCGCATGTCGATCTGGCATTGCTGACCGTCGATGACGAGCAGGCACTGTTCCATTTTGCCGATTGCGACACGGTGTTTGAGGCGTACGCGCAGATCGGCACGCCGGAAGTGGTGCTCAAACGTGGCGCCGAGGCGTGCCTGATTCGTTGTGATGGCGAGGCGTTCGAAGTGCCGGCGCAGAAGGTCGAAAAGGTGGTGGATACCACGGCGGCGGGGGATTCGTTCAGTGCGGCGTATCTAGCCAGGCGTTTGCTGGGTGGCAGTCCGGTGGAAGCGGCGCAGGCTGGGCATTGGCTGGCGAGTAGGGTGATTCAGGTGCCGGGAGCCCTGATCCCCAGATAATCGGCGAATGGCCGATTGCTGCGCAATCGGTTCGCGGGCAAGCCCGCTCCCACAGGGTACGCATTCCAAACTGTGGGAGCGAGCTTGCTCGCGAAGAGGCCCTGAGGCCAAGCACTCAATCGCGGAAAAACACCTGCACCAGGTGATAGCCAAACTTGCTCTTGATCGGTCCGTGCACTGTGCGCAGCGGTTTCTTGAAAATCACCGCATCAATCGCGCCGACCATCTGGCCCGGCCGCACTTCACCCAGATCGCCGCCGCGCTTGCCGGACGGGCAGGTCGAGTATTTCTTCGCCAGCACATCAAACGCTTCGCCCTTGGCAATGCGTTGTTTGAGCTGTTCGGCCTCTTCGGCGGTTTTCACCAGAATGTGGCGGGCTTGGGCTTTCATCGTGCGATACCTGTAACGGGGTGACGGCGGGGCGCGGGATTATGCCTCAAGTGACGGCGTTTGGTTGATCATCTCGCGGATCTTGTTCGCCAGCACTTCAATCGAAAACGGCTTGGCCACCATGTCCATGCCGTCCTCGAGAAAGCCCTGACGCTCCGCGGCTTTCTGCGCATAACCGGTCATGAACAGCACCTTCAGTCCCGGACGATGCTGGCGGGCGATTTCCGCCAGTTGCCGGCCGTTCATCCCCGGCAGACCAACGTCGGTCACCAGCAAGTCCACACGCAACTCCGATTCCAGCAGCGGCAGGGCGGCGCTGGCATCGGCAGCTTCGTGGGCGAGGTAACCCAGCTCCTTGAGCAGGTCGAGCACCAGCATGCGCACCGCCGGGTCATCTTCGACCACGACCACGGTTTCCCCGCAAGTGGCCGTCGGCGCTGCACTGAGGGTTTCCACGACTGGCCGTTCGGGCTCCAGCAGGTTCAGGCGCGGCAAGTACAGGCGCACACAGGTGCCCTGATTCGGCAAACTGTCGAGGCTGACATGGCCACCCGATTGCTGGGCGAAGCCATAAATCATCGACAGCCCGAGACCCGTACCCTGACCAATCGGTTTGGTGGTGAAGAACGGATCGAAGGCCTTGGCGCGCACTGATGGCGTCATGCCGGTGCCGTTGTCGCTGACCGCCAGCATCAGGTAGTCGCCGGCCTTGACCGGTTCGAGGGTGGTGATGTCGTTGCCGTCGAGGTAGACGTTGGCGGTTTCGATCAGCAGTTCGCCGCCGTCGGGCATGGCGTCGCGGGCATTGATCACCAGGTTGAGCAGGGCGTTTTCCAGTTGGCTGACGTCGGTGCTGATCGGCCACACATCGTCGGCCAGGCGCAGCGTGAGTTCGATCGGGTCACCCTTGGTGCGGCGAATCAAATCTTCCAGCGAATGAATCAGTTCGTTGACGTTGAGGGTCTTGCGATCCAGCGATTGCCGACGGGAGAACGCCAGCAGGCGATGGGTCAGGGCGGCTGCACGGTTGGCCGACGACACCGCCGCTTCGGTGAAACGGCCGATTTCCTCGGCGCGGCCGTCGGCGATGTAACGCTGCATCAGGTCGAGGCTGCCGATGATCCCGGTGAGCATGTTGTTGAAGTCGTGGGCGATACCACCGGTGAGCTGGCCGACCGCTTCCATTTTCTGTGCATGGCGCAACGCGTCTTCGGCGCGCTCGCGTTCAAACATCTCGTTCTGCAGGCGCTGATTGGCCTGGGCCAGTTGTTCGGTACGGGCGCTGACCCGTTCCTCAAGGGTTTCATTGAGGTTGCGCAGTGCTTCTTCGGTCTTTTTCCGTTCACTCTCGTCGATCACGAAAATATAGAAACCGTTGACTGAGCCATCGGCGCCGTGGCGCGGCAGGTAATTCATCAGCGCATGACGGCTGCTGCCGTCACGGTGCGGGGTGTACAGGCTGAACGAGCAGGGACGCCCGGCCAGCGCCTCGGCGATGTACGGCGCGCGCAGGAAATAGGCTTCTTCGCCGATCACTTCGCGAATGGTGCGGCCATACAATTCCTGAGGCGTGAGGCCGTACCAGTCCAGATACGCGGCGTTGTTCAAGCGGAAGCGCTCTTCGTGGTCGACGTAACTGATGAGGATCGGCATCGCGTTGATGATCAGCTGCAATTCGGTCTGGCTCTGACGCAGCGCCTGCTCGGTGTGTTTGCGCTCGGTCAGGTCCAGCGCGGCGCCGAGGAAACGCACGGGTCGCCCGTGGTGGTCCTTGTAACAGCGGCCACGGGCAAACACCCAGCGCAGTTCGCCGTCGGCTTTGAGCAGCCTGTATTCCTCGGCGTATTCGGTACCGTGGGTAATGCAATGCTTGATGCTGCGGGCGATCAACGCGCGGTCTTCGGGGTGCACCCCTTGCAGGTAATCGCTGATCGGCAGTTGACTGGCCAGCGCCGGATCAATGCCGTGCAGTTGGGCGAAATGGGCATCGGCGATGAAGCGGTCTTCACCGATGTCCCAGTCCCAGGTGCCGACGGCATCGGTAGCGGCCAGCGCCAGTTGCAGGCGTTCCTCGGTGTCGCGCTGGGCCTTGAGGCTTTCTTCGGAACGACGTTGCAGTTCAAGGGCGATACGCCGGCGCTCATTGGTTTCGATGGCCGTGACCAGAATTCCGGCCACTTGCGCATCTTCATCGCGGATGGGGCTGTAAGTCAGGTCCAGCCAGAAGTCGGACTCCTTTCCTTCGCGTTGCAGGGTAAATCGCCGTTCGCTGTAGGTGCGCACCTGGCCTTGTAGGACGGCTCGATAAATCGGGTCGGTAAAGTCCTGAAGTTCTGGCCATATCAGGTGCGCCGGCTGTCCGAAAGCGTGCGGATGCTTGCTGCCGGCGAGCATCGCGAAGCCATTGTTGTAGATCTGCGTGAGCTGCGGCCCCCCACAACAGCAGCATTGGCATCGGCGAGTGAATCACTATATCCACCGCGGTGCGCAGGCTTTGCGGCCAAGTGCCGGCGGCGCCCAGCGGAGTGCGGGCCCAGTCGATACGGGCGATCAGGGCTTGAGCGTCATCGGGGGTGGGTGCTGCGTTCATCACATCTATCCTGAGCGTCGGTCAGTGCGTTGGCATCTACTATTCTTGCACTTGCGGTAGACGCTGTATGACCCGTTACGTCACGACAGCGGGTCATTTCTGTTCATTGAATGCTTCGCGGGTGCTTATTGCCATGGAAATCGATGCACTGTTGCTCCGTCTGTCGAGCCAGCACGGCTCGGATCTGTTTCTGTCCACGGGAGCGCCACCCAGTGCGCGTATCGATGGCGTGCTGACGCCGTTCAGCGAGCAGCCATTCAAACCCGGTGAGGTCGAGGCCATCGCCAACTCCCTGATGGACGCCGAGCAGCGGCGTGAGTTCGATCGGGAACTGGAAATGAACCTGGCGATTTCCCGCACCGGTGTCGGACGTTTTCGCCTGAACATCTTCAAGCAACGCAACGATGTGTCAATCGTGATCCGCAACGTCAAACTCGATATCCCGCGCTTCGAAGACCTCAAACTGCCGCCGGTGCTGCTGGATACAGTGATGCTCAAACAAGGGCTGATCCTGTTCGTTGGCGCCACCGACTCCGGCAAGTCGACCTCGCTGGCCGCACTGATCGACCATCGCAATCGCCACAGCAGCGGGCACATCATCACCATTGAAGACCCGGTGGAGTATATCCATCGACACAAGCGCTCGATCATCAATCAACGCGAAGTCGGCGTCGATACCCGCAGTTTCCATGCGGCGCTGAAAAACACCCTGCGCCAGGCCCCGGACGTGGTGCTGATCGGTGAAATCCGTGACCGCGAAACCATGGAACATGCGCTGACGTTCGCCGATACCGGGCACCTGGTGCTGTCGACGCTGCATGCGCACAACGCCAATCAGGCGCTGGACCGTATCGTCAATCTGTTCCCCGAAGAACGCCGCCCGCAGTTGCTGCATGCGCTGGGCAACAATCTCAAGGCGTTCGTCTCGCAACGGCTGGTGCGCACGTTGGACGGTCAGCGCCGCGCAGCGGTCGAAGTGATGCTCGGCACGCCGACCATTGCCGACCTGATCCGCCGCAACGAATTGGGCGAACTCAAAGGCATCATGGAGAAGTCCGGCGAGGTCGGCATGCAGACCTTCGACGCGGCGCTGTATGCGCTGGTGGTGGAGGGCGTGATCAATGAGGACGAAGCGCTCAAGCATGCCGATTCACAAAACAATCTGCGCCTGCGTTTGAAACTGCATGCCGAAGCGGGCCCGGCGCCCGCGCCTTCATCATCAGGCGATTGGGGTTTGATGGATTAACACCTCACCCCTGTGGGAACGAGCTTGCTCGCGAAAGCGGTGTATCAGTCACATTACTATCGACTGCCGGGTGGCATTCGCGAGCAAGCTCGCTCCCACAGGAGGAACGTTTAGTCCGACAGCTCCGGGCGATTGCGAAACTGCTCCAGCGCTTCAGGATTGGCCAGCGCATCAGTGTTCTTCACCGGTTCGCCATGCACCACATTGCGCACCGCAAGTTCGACCACTTTGCCACTGATGGTGCGCGGAATATCGGTCACCGCGACGATCTTCGCCGGCACATGACGCGGTGTGGTATTGGCGCGGATCACTTGGCGGATCTGTAGTTGCAGGTTGTCATCGAGCGTCACGCCCTCCTGCACACGCACAAACAGCACCACGCGCACATCGTCCTGCCATTGCTGCCCGATCGCCACGCTGTCCAGCACCTGCGGGACTTTCTCGACCTGACGATAAATTTCCGCCGTACCGATGCGCACGCCGCCGGGGTTGAGCACGGCGTCGGAGCGACCGTGGATCAGCATCCCGCCGTGGGGCAATTGTTCGGCGTAATCGCCTTGGGCCCAGACGCCGGGGAACAGGCTGAAATAGGATTTGCGCAGCTTTTCGCCGTCAGGGTCGTGCCACAGACCGACGGGCATGGCCGGGAAGTGCCTGGTGCAGACCAGTTCACCTTTTTCGCCGACCACTGCAACGCCGGCGTCGTTCCACACTTCAACCGCCATGCCCAGGCTCTTGCCCATGATTTCGCCGCGGCGCACGGGCGACAGCGGGTTGCCGTTGACGAAGCACGAGACCACATCGGTGCCGCCGGACATCGACGCCAGGCACACGTCGCGCTTGAAGTCGCGGTAGACGAAGTCATAGCTCTGCGGCGACAGCGCGGAGCCCGTGCAGAGCAAGGTCTTCAGGCTACTCAGATCATGGCTTTGCACAGGCTTCAAACCACTGCTTTCCAGTGTCGCGAGAAACTTGGGGCTGGTGCCGAACACGCTGATGCGCTCGTCGTCGATCAAATCCAGCAGTCGCTCGTGGCCGGGGTGAAACGGCGAGCCGTCATACAACACCACCGCGCTGCCGACCGCGAGAGCCGAGACCAGCCAGTTCCACATCATCCAGCCGCAAGTGGTGTAGTAGAACAATCGGTCACCGGGGCCGAGATCGACGTGCAGGCCATGCTCCTTGGCATGCTGCAACAGCACGCCGCCGGTGCTGTGCACGATGCATTTCGGTACGCCGGTGGTGCCGCTGGAATACAGCACGTACAGCGGGTGATTGAACGGCACCGGGACAAACCGCGGTTCGCCGCCGGGTTGGTAGAAGTCGTTCCACAACGTCACGTTGGCACGGGTGTGGAAATCCTCGGCACGGGCCTGCGCGCGAGCGTAGGGCACGATGATCAACTGCTGCAGCGATGGCAGTTGCGCGAGGATTTCGTTGACCTTGGTGGTTTGATCAATGTCTTTGCCGGCGTAACGGTAGCCGGCGCAAGTGATCAACACTTTGGGTTCGATCTGGCCGAAGCGGTCGATCACGCCGTGGGTGCCGAAGTCCGGCGACGAGCACGACCAGATCGCCCCCGAGGCTGGTGGTCGCGAGCATCGCCACCAGGGTCTGCCAGGTATTGGGCATGCACGCGGCCACCCGGTCGCCGAGGCTGACACCGGCGGCTTGCAGGCTGGCCTGAAAACCGGCGACGTGCTCGGCGAGTTCGGCCCAGGTCAGTTGTTCGCGCTGACCGTTTTCCGCCACGGCGATCACCGCGACCGCATCGTCACGACGGCGCAGCAAGTGTTCGGCAAAGTTCAGGGTCGCGCCGGGGAACCATTCGGCACTGGGCATTTTCGCGCCTTCGCGCAGGACGGCGTCGGGTTGGGTGTGAAAGCGGATATCGAAGAAATCGACGATCGCCTGCCAGAACGCTTCGCGCTGATCCACGCTCCAGCGGTGCAGATCGGTGTAGCTGCTCAGCGCCAAGCCATGACGCTGATTGATATCGCGGCGGAACTGATCCATGCGCGATTGGGCGATACGCTCGGCATCGGGTTGCCAGAGGAGGTCGGACATTGGTTTGCCTCTTGTTTTGTTGTTCCAGCACACAGGTCAGCGTGCAGCACGTAATTCTGTGGCGAGGGAGCTTGCTCCCGATCGGCTGCGCAGCAGTCGTAAATTGCCGCGGGCGGCTTCGCCACCCAGCGGGAGCAAGCTCCCTCGCCACAGGGGGCTTGCGCTGTTTACTGCGCCAACCAGCCCCCCATCAATATTCCACGCCGCCCCCCGCACCTGACTGCCAGCCTCACTGCACAGAAACAACACCAGTTCCCCCAGATGCTGCGGTGTGACGAATTCCAGCGACGGCTGTTTTTCCGCCAGCAAATCATGCTGCGCCTGCTGCGGATCAACGCCTTTGGCGGCGCGATCATCGATCTGTTTCTGCACCAGCGGCGTCAACACCCAGCCCGGGCAGATCGCGTTGCAGGTCACATTGCTGGTGGCCGTTTCCAACCCGACCACTTTGGTCAAACCGATTACCCCATGCTTGGCCGCCACATACGCAGCCTTACCGGTCGAACCCACCTGGCCGTGTACCGAGGCAATGTTGACGATCCGCCCCCAACCCTTGGCGCGCATGCCCGGCAGACTCAGGCGGGTGCTGTGAAACACCGAGGACAGGTTGATCGCGATGATTGAATCCCAGCGCTCCACCGGAAACTCCTCCACGGCCGCCACATGCTGAATCCCGGCGTTGTTGACCAGAATGTCGACGCCGCCGAATTTGCGTTCGGCGTAAGCGATCATGTCGGCAATCTGCGCCGGATCGCTGACATCCGCCGGGTGGTGACCGACCTTGCCGCCGAACTGGCCGACCTCGGCGATCACGCTCGAGGCATCACCGAAACCGTTGAGAATCAGGTTGGCGCCGGCCTTGGCCAGGCTCAGGGCGATGCCCAGACCGATGCCGCTGGTAGAACCGGTAACCAGTGCGGTCTTGCCCGAAAGAGTCGTCATGAATACCTCACACAATGCCAGTGGCGTAGAAAGTACCGATCACTACGAAGACCGCCAGGGTCTTGATCAGCGTAATACAGAAAATGTCTTTATAGGCTTCGCGGTGGGTCAGGCCAGTGACTGCCAGCAAGGTGATCACCGCGCCGTTGTGCGGCAGGGTGTCCATGCCGCCGCTGGACATCGCGGCCACGCGGTGCAGCACTTCCAGCGGAATGTTCGCCGCGTGCGCCGCGGTGATGAACTGCTCGGACATCGCCGCCAGCGCAATGCTCATGCCGCCCGACGCCGAACCGGTGATACCCGCCAACAAGGTCACGGTAATCGCTTCGTTGACCAGCGGATTGGGGATTTGCTTGAGCCAGTCGGCCAGCACCAGGAACCCCGGCAACGAGGCGATTACCGCACCGAAACCG
This sequence comes from Pseudomonas sp. MD195_PC81_125, assembly GCF_014060985.1. NCBI lineage: Bacteria > Pseudomonadati > Pseudomonadota > Gammaproteobacteria > Pseudomonadales > Pseudomonadaceae > Pseudomonas > Pseudomonas sp. MD195_PC81_125. Next base: position 3,550 of record NZ_JABULD010000065.1, on the reverse strand, counting down.
TATTCCGAGGCGGTGTTCATCGCCGCCAGCAATGCGCCGCTGACCGCACTTTTGCTGCCTTCGGCGAGTTTACTGCGGATCGCCTTGAAGCCGAACACCAGCACCATCAGGATGCCGATCAGCAATGCCGCCTGCACCGCCCAGATTGCGGTGAGCTTGGCGATTTCCGTGGTTACCGGCGTGGCCATGCCGGGCAGCGCGAGGCTGTGGGTCTTGCCGTACCACTGCGGAATCCACTGGGTGAACAGCAGGTTCATGATGCCCACCGCCAGCAGCGGTGAGAGGGCGATCCATGGGTTCGGCAGTTTCAGGTCTTCGGCGGTTTCCGGTTCGTTACGCAGTTCGGTGCCATAGCCCTCACCAGCCCGCTGGGCCTTGTTGCGTTGGCGCTGCAAGAACAGCATGCCGACGCAGAACACGAAAATCGTGCCGATCACGCCCAGCCACGGCGCGGCCCATGCGGTGGTGTTGAAGAACGTGCTGGGGATGATGTTCTGAATCTGCGGCGTACCGGGCAGGGCGTCCATGGTGAACGAGAACGCGCCGAGGGCGATGGTCGCCGGGATCAGGCGCTTGGGGATGTTGCTCTGGCGGAACATTTCCGCGGCAAACGGATACACCGCGAATACCACCACGAACAACGACACGCCGCCATAGGTGAGCAGGGCGCAGACCAGCACGATCACCAGCATCGCCTGACGGGTGCCGAGCAAGCGAATCGCTGCGGCCACGATCGAACGGGAGAACCCCGACAACTCGATCAACTTGCCGAACACGGCGCCAAGCAGAAACACCGGGAAGTACAGCTTGATGAAGCCGACCATTTTCTCCATGAACACCCCGGTGAAGGCAGGGGCGACGGCGGAGGGGTCGGTCAGCAGGACAGCGCCGAGGGCGGCAATCGGGGCGAAGAGAATGACGCTGTAGCCACGGTAGGCGGCGAGCATCAGCAGCGCAAGGGCTGCCAAGGCAATGATCACACTCATGGAGTGTCTCCAGGGATTGTTATTTTTGTGGGTGTTGCGGGTGCAGGAGAGGCGTTAGCGAGATCTGTGCCAGATATTCAACTTGTTGAAATATAAGGTTTTTATAGAGTTTTTCGATCAGCTATTCGAAGCAATGTCTCGATAGTGAGACTTTTTTTGAGGCGAAAAGATCGCAGCCTTCGGCAGCTCCTACATGGGATTTKCRTATCATCCTGTAGGAGCTGCCGCAGGCTGCGATCTTTTGCTCTTTACTCTGGCAGTTCGACCAGCCCGTCGACATCGGTCATCGCCCGTTCCAGCAAGTCCGCCGGCAGACTCTTGCTGGCCCGCGCACCGAGCAGTTTGAGCTGCTCACTGCGGCTGACCAGGTTACCGCGCCCTTCCGTGAGTTTGTTGCGCGCCGAGCTGTAAGCCTTGTCCAGCTGTTGCAGACGATTGCCGACCTCGTCCAGATCCTGAATGAACAGCACGAATTTGTCGTACAGCCAGCCGGCACGCTCGGCGATTTCCCGGGCGTTCTGGCTCTGCCGCTCCTGCTTCCACAGGCTGTCGATCACCCGTAACGTCGCCAGCAACGTGGTCGGACTGACGATCACGATGTTGCGGTCGAATGCCTCCTGGAACAACGTCGGCTCGGCTTGCAAAGCGGCGGAAAATGCCGCTTCGATCGGCACGAACAGCAACACGAAATCGAGGCTGTGCAGGCCTTCCAGACGCTTGTAATCCTTTCCGGCCAGGCCTTTGACGTGACTGCGCAGCGACAGCACGTGCTGCTTGATCGCGACCTGGCCGAGGGTGTCGTCTTCAGCGGCGACATACTGCTGATACGCCGTGAGGCTGACCTTGGAGTCGACCACCACCTGTTTGTCGCCCGGCAGGTAAATGATCACGTCCGGCTGGAAGCGCTCGCCGTCCGGCCCCTTGAGGTTGACCTGGGTCTGGTACTCGCGCCCCTTCTCCAGACCGGCGTGCTCCAGCACCCGTTCAAGAATCAACTCACCCCAATTGCCTTGGGTTTTCTGGCCTTTGAGAGCGCGGGTCAGGTTGGTCGCTTCGTCACTCAGACGCAGGTTCAATTGCTGCAGACGCTCCAGCTCTTTGGCCAGCGAGAAGCGCTCGCGGGCTTCGGCCTGATAGCTCTCTTCCACGCGTTTTTCGAAGGACTGGATGCGCTCTTTCAGTGGATCGAGCAACTGGCCGAGGCGCTGTTGACTGGTCTCGGCAAAGCGCTGTTCACGCTCATCGAAGATCTTCCCCGCCAGCTCGGCGAACTGCGCGCGCAACTCATCGCGCGAGCCTTGCAGGTCGTTGAGGCGTTGTTGATGGCTTTCCTGTTGCTCGCGCAGTTCGGCGTTCAGCGAAGCGGCCTGGGCGTCGAGGCGGCGCAATTCGGCCTCTTTGTTGGCGCGCTCGATGTTCCAGGCGTGGGACGCGTCACGGGCGTCATCGCGTTCGATCTGCAGCAACTCGACTTCGCGGCGCAGAGCCGCCAACTCCGCCTGCCTGGCGGCATTGGCCTGGCCGAGGTCGACGATTTCATCGCGGCTGGCTTCCAACTGCGCGTTAAGCCCGTCCTGCGCCAGTTGCGCCATGGCCAGGCGCTCTTCGAGCAAGGCGACCTCGGCTTGCCGGTCGCTGGCCCGCCGCTGCAGTTGCCAGGCCAGCGCCAGCAGCGGCAATCCCGCGCCCGCCAGACCGAGCAACACGCTGGTCAAGTCCATAGCCATAGCCACTCCTGCCGATCCGATAAAGCCTGAAGGTTAACCAAGGCGTGGGGTATTGGACAGCTCAGTCTTCGAGCAGACCGAGTTCCCGTTGTGCACGACGGTCGCCGGCGCGAGCGGCCTGGCGCAGCAGATCCTGGCCGATGCGCCGATCCCGGGCATTGCCACACTCGCGGCACATCAATTGGCCGAGGCGACTTTGCGCCGCGACTACGCCTTCGCGTGCCGGTTGCTTGAGCAGGCGCCCCGCCAGATGCTTGGCATTACGCTATCGCCCAGCCGCGGGCTGTCGAGCAGCCATTCGGCCACACGCACGGAAAATCGCTTGGGAGAGGTAACACGAGGGTGTTCGGAGGTAACAGAGTCTGATACTGAGCGAAACTTCATAAAACACTGTGGGACAGATCGGAAGGCGCGCCACTCTACTCTCTTTTTCGTACAGGTAAAGTCGAAAAAAACCCGGCACGCCCGTGCTAGAGCAAGCGCTAGGGACAATCCACAGAAGCTGTGGATAACTCAGTGGACAACCGCTTCCGAACTCGCGCAAAGCCTTGTGGAATGGGGCTCGCAGTCAAACTGACGATTTTTTCACCAACAAAAAAAGACGATATTTTTCATTGACTTAAACTTTTGATGCAGGCAGCCATCGGGGTCAGGATTGATATGACAGTGAGGTTACCGTCTGCGCAACTAATGTGCACAAGTACCTGTTACCCGGTTATATCGATGCGCTTTTTCGGGTCGTTTTGCACCCTGAGCAGTGGATAAGCGGGTTGGCGATGGGCATGACTGCACGCTTTTTGTGGCGACGGACGGCTTCTTCGCTAGCAGGCTCGCTCC
>NZ_JABULD010000434.1:0-3523 GCF_014060985.1 Pseudomonas sp. MD195_PC81_125 | reverse complement strand
ATTGTGGTGAGGGGGATTTATCCCCGATGGAGCGCGTAGCGGTCCCAAAAAGGTCTGCTGCGCCGCCATCGGGGATAAATCCCCTCACCACAGGAGTGTTACCAGAGTTGGATCAGCGCGCCGTCAGCTCGATCACGCAGCACGCGGCATTGACCGCGACTTCAACCAGACCGGTGTTACCGTCCAGTTGCAGGCAATCATGTCGGGCCAGTTGCGCAGTGCTGCCACCGACCCGCACTTGCAGCAGCTCGCTGACACTGAACACCAGCACCGTCGAGGCCGAGCTGAAAAACCGCTGTTCACCGTCCAGCCACTGCAACCGCGCGTGGTAACGCTGCGGTGCGTAAATCAGGTTGAAGTCGCGTATCGCGCCGCCGAGCAAGGTGCAGGACACCTGGCTTTCGCCGCTGAACGCAAACGGGTCCAGCGGTAACAGTGGACGCGTGTCGTCACCATCGACGCACAACGTCATGCCGTCACCCTGCAAGACGGTGATCACTCGCTGGTAACCGCTGAAGGTGGAGAAACCGCCCGACTCGGCAATGTCGGCAATCGACAGACGCCAGCCAAAACCATCCAGGCCAGCACCGGCGTCACGGGTGATCTCTTCGGTGCTGCCGCCGCCGTTTTTCCACGGCATGCGCGGGTAACCTTCGGCGCGTAAAACTTTCACTTCACTGCTCATTTATGAAAGCGTCCTTCCAGACGATGACGGGAACCTGGGTGAATCAAACGCGCGGCGGTCACCGGCTGACGGCCCGACCACGTACGACGACGGATCAACAGGCACGGCTCGCCTTTCTCGATCTGCAGCAACTTGCACTCGGACGGCTCGGCGAGGATCGCTTCGACCACGTGCTCGCCTTCAGTCAACGGCGCGACCTGGTTGAGATAGGCGTAAGGGGTTTGCAGGGTGAAATCCTGCTTGAGGTATTCCGGAGCGACCAGCGCGTTGACGAAACGGTCTTCGATTTGCACCGGAATGTCGTTTTCGTAATGCACGATCAGCGAATGGAAGACCTTCTGCCCTTCGCGCATGTCCAGCGCCAACGCGCGCTCGGAGCCGGCGGCCTCTTCTTCGAGGGTGATCACCTGACAGGTGTGGCGATGGCCACGGGAGGCAATTTCGTCGGCGATGTTGTGCACTTCGAACAGCGCAGACTGGCTCTTCGGTTCAGCGACAAACGTGCCGACACCTTGCATGCGCACCAGCAGGCCGTCGGCGGTCATTTCGCGCAGCGCGCGGTTGATGGTCATGCGGCTGAAACCGAGCTGGCTGACCAGTTCGCTCTCCGACGGCACGCGGTAGTGCGGTGGCCAATTACCGCTGTCGATCTGCTGGGTGATCATCTGTTTGACGCGGGCGTACAAGGGCGCCGGACTGTCGCCCAGGTTCGCGGCCAACGGGGAGACTGGAGGCGGAGTCGGCACGGTGGATCCCTGTTCATTGGATGAAGGTTGCTAGCTTGCCGGAGTTTACCGGGCAGGCAAACGTCTGTATATGTATATACAAATAACACACGATGGGGTGCTGAACCATGTCCGCTTTCTTTGCCGAACGCGCGCTGCTGCCTAACGGATGGGCCAACCATGTACGTCTCGAAGTCAGTGCCGATGGCATGCTGACCCGAATCCAGGCCGATTCCACCGCAGATGGCGCCGAGCGGCTGAGCGGTCCGCTGCTGCCGGGCATGCCCAATCTGCACTCCCACGCCTTCCAGCGCGCGATGGCGGGACTGGCCGAAGTGGCTGGCAATCCCAACGACAGCTTTTGGACCTGGCGTGACCTGATGTATCGGCTGGTCGGAAAAAATCAGCCCGGAGCAACTCGGCGTGATTGCCCGTCAGCTGTACATCGAAATGCTCAAGGCCGGTTACACCTCGGTTGCTGAATTCCACTACGTGCACCACGACAACAACGGTCAGCCGTATGCCGATCCGGCCGAGCTGGCACTGCGCATCAGCCAGGCAGCGAGCGACAGCGGCATCGGTCTGACCCTGTTGCCGGTGCTTTACAGCCATTCCGGATTCGGCGGCCAAACGCCCAATGACGGGCAGCGCCGCTTTATCAACAGCACCGAAAACTATCTGAACCTGCAAGCGCGCCTGCAGCCGCTGCTGGCTCAGCAAACAGCGCAATCGCTGGGGCTGTGCTTCCACTCGTTGCGCGCGGTCACCCCGCAACAGATCAGCGAAGTGCTGGCGGCGAGCGACAAGCAGTGCCCGGTGCACATCCACATCGCCGAGCAGCAGAAGGAAGTCGATGACTGCCTGAGCTGGAGCGGTCGCCGGCCGCTGCAATGGCTCTATGAAAACACCGAGGTCGATCAGCGCTGGTGCCTGGTTCACGCGACCCACGCCAATCCCGAGGAAGTCACGCTGATGGCCAAGAGTCGCGCCATCGCCGGCCTGTGCCTGACCACCGAAGCCAACCTCGGCGACGGGATCTTCCCGGCGGTGGATTTCCTCGCGCAGGGCGGGCGCATGGGCATCGGTTCCGACAGCCATGTGTCGCTCAGCGTGGTCGAGGAATTGCGTTGGCTGGAATACGGCCAGCGTCTGCGCGACCAGCGGCGCAACCGTTTGTATGGGGCGGATCAACCGATGGTCGGGCGCACGTTGTATGACGCGGCGCTGGACGGCGGCGCCCAGGCATTGGGGCAGCCGATTGGCGCGCTGGAAGTCGGCAAGCGTGCCGACTGGATCGTGCTCGATGGCAGCGATCCGTATCTGGCGACAGCAACGGGTGACGGGATTTTGAATCGCTGGTTGTTTGCTGGCGGCGATCGTCAGGTACGCGATGTATTGGTCAATGGCCAGTGGGTGGTGCGCGATGGCCGGCATGCAGGCGAAGAGGAAAGTGCACGTGCTTTCACCCAGGTTCTGCGCGAACTTTTAGGCTGACACAAAACAAAAATGTGGGAGCGAGCCTGCTCGCGAAAGCGGTGTATCAGCAACATTTTCGTTAACTGACACACCCTCTTCGCGAGCAGGCTCGCTCCCACATTTGATTGGTGGTGGTCTTTAATTCGAAGTCTTCGCCATCTGCCGATCCGACGCCCGCCAGATCAGTCGCGTGGTGTCGTAACCCTGCTGACGCGCCTTGCTCAGCAACTCCTCACGCACCACACCGTTGACGGTCGGCGTGCGGGACAGCAACCACATGTACTTGCGGCTCGGGTCGCCGACGATAGCGGTCTTGTAGTCGTCGCTGACGTACAACACCCAGTATTCGCCTTTCGCCACTCCCGGAATCAAACGCGAGAACCAGGTATCGAATTCGACCCACAACTTGTCGGTCTTGCCCGGCACCTGTGGATAAGCCTTGCCTTTGGCTTCTTCCCATTGCCAGTCGGCGGTCAGGCAACGATTGAGCACGTCGACATTACCGTCCGGCCTGAGCGAATAATGGGCTTCGGATTGCGCGCAGTTGCGCTGGAAGTACATCGGCAGTCGCGCCAGTTCATACCAAGTACCCTGATAACGCTTGAGGTTGACACTGTGAGCCGTCTTGGGGCGCCAG
>NZ_JABULD010000121.1:0-11823 GCF_014060985.1 Pseudomonas sp. MD195_PC81_125 | reverse complement strand
AGTATCTGTGTTCGACACCGATCAAATGTGGAGCGAGCCTGCTCGCGATGGCGTGAGCACAATCAACATCCATATAGCCTGATCCACTGCTTTTACTGGCAGGCCGGCTCCCACGGACTTTGGTGATGCCCACAAATCCATGTCGGCCAAATAACCTTTGGGAGCTGGCTTGCCAGCGAGAGCGTCAGCCCGGTCATCACATCACTCCTTGACGCTCATGTATTCCTTCGCCCAGAGAATGTAGTCCTCTGGCTGGGTGTAGGTGTGCGTCAGTTCGGTGGCACTCAGGTCCGAAGCCTGGGTAAAGATCTGTCGTTGCTCACGCAGGCTGTCGTAGGTGGCCTTGATCGCCGCGAAGTACGCGCCGTGACCGTCGATGGTTACGCGCACACCGAGTTCGGCCAGGCGCTTGTCGTCGCGCAGCGCCGGGTTGCCGTAGGTGACCAGCATCAGTGGCACGGTCAAGTGTTCGGCAATCTGTTCTAGCTGATCGAAGTCCTGCACGCCGACCATGCAGATGCCGTCGGCACCGGCGGCCTGGTATTGCTTGGTGCGGCTGATGATTTCCTGGTTCGGCAGAATACCGGCGTTGGTGCGGGCGATGATCGCCATTTCCGAATCGACCCGGGCTTCCAGCGCTGCACGGATCTTGCCGACGCCTTCGGCAACCGAGATCAGGTCGGTGGATTTACGGCCGAATTGTGCCGGCAGCAGTGTGTCTTCGATGGTCAGTGCGGCGACGCCGGCGCGTTCCAGCTCAACGATGGTGCGCATCACGTTGAGGGCGTTGCCGTAGCCGTGGTCGGCGTCGGCGATCACGGGCAGCTGAGCGACGCGGCCAATGCGGGTGGCCTGCTCAGCGAACTCGCTGAGGGTGATCAAGGCAAAGTCGGGGGCGCCCAGCACCTGCAACGAGGCGACGGAGCCGCCGAGGATCCCCACTTCAAAACCCAGGTCTGCGGCAATGCGCGCGGACATCGGATCGAACACCGAAGCCGTGTGGTAGCAGGTGTCGGAAGCCAGCAATTGACGGAAGTTACGGCGCAAATCTTGATGGGAAAGCCTGGTCATACGAGTTCCACCAATACAAAGGAATGGAACGGCTTGAGCAAAGGTGTCAACGCCGAAGAATGAAAAGGCTATCACGCGAATGGGTCAAGATTCATGACGAATTTGCGAGTGAGGCGTTGATCACGGATGCAAAGGCTGAAAGGTTTCATCTGCAATCAGCGGATTTCCAGTGTCAGGACAGTTGTTCAGGCCGCGACTGCGTGTTGCTGTTGCCTGGGCAGCAGCACGGCGCGGACCGAATTGCCCGGCTGCAGTTGCAGGCGCTTGGCGGTCAGGCGGTCGACCACCAGGGTATTGCCGACCAGACGACCGGGGGCCACGGTGATGCGGCAGTTCTCCAGGCGACGGTTATGGATCAGCCACAAGGGGGCCTGATCGTCCGGCGTGCCGAGCTCAAGGTTAGCGCCTGGCTGTCGCGCACGGTACGAATGCTGCCGATCGGCGCTTCGATCACCGGGCCACCGTCGAAGATGTCGATGTAGCCCTTATGTACAAAGCCTTCCTCGCGCAAGATCTTCAGCGCCGGCTCGGTATTGGGGTGTGGCTGGCCGATGGCCGCTTGTGCCTGTTCGGTCAGCATGCAGGTGTACAACGGCTGGCGCGGCATCAGTTCGGCGATGAACGACTTGTTGCCCAGACCCGACAAGTGGTCGGCGTGGCTGAAGTCCATCTGGAAAAAGTGCCGGCCCAGGCTGTCCCAGAACGGCGAACAACCGCGTTCATCGGCACTGCCACGCAGTTCGGCGATCATCTTCTCGCCAAACAACTGCGGAAATTCGGCCACGAACAGCAGGCGCCCCAACGACAGCAGCCGGCCGTTGCTGCCATGACGATGGTCGTGGCTGAGAAACAGCGAGCACAGCTCCGACTGGCCGGTCAGCTCATTATTGAGAAACAGCGTGGGTATCTGTCGGGAAATGCCCAGATCCGCTGACGAACTCACGGTCAATCCGACGCGGTAGTTGTACCACGGCTCGCGCAGGCCAACCGCGCCGGTCAGGGCGCTGACACCCACCACGCGCAGGTCGTCGTCTTCGAGCACGAACAGGTAGTCGGCGTCGGCCCGTTCCACCTGCTCGGCGAACGCACGTTGCGCCCAGCGCACCCGGTGAGCGAGGCGGTCTTCATTGGCCGGCAGGGTGGTGAACCCGGGGCCGGCCTGCTGCACCAGAGTCATCAGCGCTGGCAGGTCGCTGACTTTGACCGGACGGACGATCATGCGGTAACTCCTTGTACGCGCCTGTTCGGGCACTGTCGTTGGGTGTGCAACCGGGCGCCGTTCACAGGGCTGTCAGCCTGATCGTGCTGCCATCGGTGACCTTCAGCGCCGTGCACAGGGCTGGCGTAAGGGACAGCGGTTGATCGGGCTGGTAATCCAGTTCGGCGACGATGGCCCGGAAACCGTGCAAGGCGTCGTTGCTCACCAGATAGCGTCCCCGAGCGTCGATTTGTGCTTGCTGGCGCACGGTGGCGGTCTGGCTGCGGGCGATCGAACGGATGTTCGCGGTGCGCGCATACAGGGTCGGGCCCGCGTCGAACAGGTCGATATAGCTGTTGGTTTCAAAGCCTTCGCGTTCAAGGATGTCGAACGCTTCCTGGCCGTCCGGGTGAATCCGGCCGATGCATGCCTGTGCTTCCGGGGGCAGCATCGGCACGTAAATCGGGTATTGCGGCATCAGTTCGGCGAGAAAGGTGCGGCTTTGCAGACCGCACAGGCGCTCGGCCTCGACGTAGGGCAGGTCGAAGAAATGCTTGCCCAGTGCATCCCAGAACGGTGAATGGCCATTCTCATCGCTGTAGCCGACGATTTCGGTGATCACCGCATCGGCGAAACGGGATGCGTGAGCGGCGATGAACAGCAGCCGCGCCCGCGACAGCAGTTCGGAAAAAGCGCTGCGCACCAGCGCATTGTCGATGTGAAAACCGCGCAGCAGGGTGTGGTCGTTGAGGTCGTGACACAACGACAGCGCCGGCACGCCGTGTTCGATGTTCAATTCCCGCGAGGCGCTGGTGAAGTGGCGGTTGCGCAGGCTGTAGAACGGTTCGTTGAAACCGGCCGTGGCGAGGATCTCCGAGCAGCCGACCAGCCGCCGAGTGTCGAGGTCTTCCAGCACGAAGAAGTAATTCTCCGGGCCTTGCGCCTGAATGTCGTGGTCGAACGAGGCGCAGGAACCGGCGATTTTTTCACGCAGGCGTTCGCTGTCGTCCGGCAGCGACGTGACGCCGACCAGACTGTCGCGGGCCAGTTGCTGCAATTGCGGCAGGTCGGTTGGCTCGACTGGGCGTAAGACCAGCATGGATGCACTCCTGTATCAAAGGGTCCGGTGATCCGCACCGAACCTGACTATCACTGTCGGTTGCCACGCTTTAAAGCGGCGGTCGCCTGATTTGTTGTCAGACGCCGCTCTTTTTCTTGTCAGCCGTTACTCGGGTCAGGCAGCGCGCTGCTGGCGCCGAGCTTGTTCAGGAAGAACAGGTACACCAGACCCAGCGCGATCCAGATCAGGCCGAGTTTCTGCGCATCGACGCCCATGTTGTACATGATGGCGGCGACGATGATGAAGCCGATCACCGGGCAGATCAGATGGCGCACGACCTGACCGGACTTCTGCCGACGCCAGTAGTAGTTGATCACTGTCAGGTGCAGCAGCATGAAACCGCTGAGGGCACCGAAGTTGACCAGCGAGGTCAGGGTGTCGACCGAATTGATGAACAGGTAGCAGATCACCAGCGACAGCAGCGCCACCAGATAAATGCTCAGGTAAGGGGTGTTGTGTTTCGGGTGCACCTTGGCCAGCATTTTCGGCAACTTGCCGTCACGGGCCATGCCGAACAGCAGGCGCGACACCGCGGCTTGCGAGGTGATTGCCACGGCAACCCCCCATGCCAGAGCAGTCGCCACACCGGTCAGCGTTGCCAGCCAGCTGCCCGCCGCGATTTCGGCGATTTCATAGAACGCAGTGTCGGCGGACTTGAAGCCCATGCCGGCAGCGAGGTCGGTGGCGATCCAGGTCTGTACGACGAAAATCGCGCCCATCACCAGCAGTGTGATCAGCGCTGCCCGACCGACGCTTTTGCCCGGGTCGCCCTTGATTTCTTCGGCGAGCGTCGAGATCGCATCGAAGCCGAGAAACGACAGTACCGCAATCGACACCGCCTGCATCAGCAGGGCGAAGTTGAATGTTTCCGGGTGATACAGCGGCGCCAGGGTCAGCTCGCCGTTGCCGCCGCCGTTGTGCAGGGCATTCCAGGCGTAGAACAGGAAAATCCCCAGCACCACCAATTGCGCCAGCAGGAAGATGATGTTCATCCGTGCGGTGAAGGTGATGCCGCGCAGGTTGACGAACGTCGCGCTGACGAGGAACGCCAGAATGAAGCCGACTTTCGGAATGTCCGGGTACAGATGGTTCAGGGCCATCGCCGCGTAGACATAGAGCAGCGGCGGAATCAGCAGGTAGTCGAGCAGCATCAGCCAGCCGGCGAGAAAGCCGACGTGTTGGTTGAGGCCGCGTTGCGCGTAGGAGTAGACCGAACCTGCAATCGGAAATGCCCGCGCCATGCTGCCATAGCTCAACGCGGTGAACAGCATCGCCACCATGCCGATGATGTAGGCCAGCGGCACCATCCCGGGCGCCTCGGCATTCACGTAGCCATACACGCCAAACGGGGCGATGGGGATCATGAAGATCATTCCGTACACCACCAGATCGGTCAGTGTCAGGCTACGTTTCAACTCCTGTTTGTAGCCGAACTCTTCTATTTCCATGAAGCGCAACTCCTTGTCAGCCTATCCGGCGTTTTTCGTTGTTATGTCGGTCCATCGTTTACCGCGTTATCAATCTTTGCATTCGTTACAGCAGCGGTGCCAGGCGCTGGGCCCACAGCGAAACCGCTTCCGGGCTGCGCAGCAGATCGTTGCGCACCTCGATCAGCACCGACTCCAGTCCACGGGCATCGCCGTGCACCGGCACGGTCATGTCACCCAGCGGGTCGATCCGGTACGGCTGGTTGCCCGCGACCTTCAACGGGTGCTGGCCGAGGCCGTCGATCAGCCGTTGTGCGTAGGCGCTGGCCTGGCCGAACAACACGCCGACTTCCAGCGGGCGCGGCTGGCCGTAATACACCGGGGTAAAGCTGTGAATCCCCACCACCCGTACCGCTTGACCCTGCGCGACGCGTTGGTCGATCAGGGTTTGCAGCCGGGCGTGAAACGGTTTGAACAGCGTCTGGCGCCGGTACTCGCGAGTGGCTTCGTCCAGCTCGCGATTGCCGGGCACCTGATAAATCTCGCTCTGTGCCGGAATGCTGTCGGGGGCATGCCGGGGCCGGTTGAGGTCGATCAGCAACCGTGAATAGTTGGCGCTCAACAGTGTCGCCCCGAGCACCTGCGAAAGCTTTTCAGCCAGTTGCAAGGCGCCGATGTCCCAGGCGATGTGCTCGCGCGCAGCTGCATCGTCCAGGCCCAGATTGTTCAGGGCTTCGGGGATGTAGCGGCTGGCGTGCTCACACACCAGGATCAATGGATGCGATGAATCTTCACGACTCAGGTTGTAGACCGGGCGGGTATACAACCCCAGCTCGGCGGATTCAGTACAGGCGTGCATAGTGCTCACACAGGTCAGCGGGCGAGAGCTGTTCCGTCAGCGCCAGTTCCTCGGTTTTAAGGGCGTGGTAGGTGTCGAGCAACGGCTTGGGCAGCCATTGGTTGAAGGCTGCACTGTCACGCAGGCAATCCAGCGCCTGGGCCAGCGAGGCGGGCAGGGCAACGATGCCCCGGGCCTTGCGTTGCTCGTCGTTGAGTGAATCGGGTATTTCATCGGTGATTGCGTTCAGCGCCAGGCGCTGTTCGATGCCCAGCCGTCCGGCGATCAGCAGCGCGGCCATCGCCAAGTGCGGCGAAGCGGTGGCGTCCATGGCGCGGAATTCGAGGTTGTACTGCGCCGCCACGGATTTGCCGCCCAGGCTCACGGTCGGACAAATGCGCAACGCCGCTTCACGGTTCTGCTGCCCCAGACACGCGTAGGACGCGCTCCAGTGATGCGGCTGCAGGCGTTCGTACGACACCGGCGTCGGCGCGGTGAATGCACACAGCGCTGGCAGATAATGCAGGATGCCGGCCGCCCAATGCTGGCCGAGGGTCGACAGACCGTTGCTGGTGCCGGCGTCATAGAGCAGCGGCAGACCTTGCAGGTCGAGCAGGCTGACGTGCAAGTGCACGCCGTTGCACACCGCATCGGCCTTGGTTTTCGGCGCGAAGCTGACATCGACGCCCATTTGCCGGGCGATTTCACGGGTGATCTCGCGCACATTGACCGCACGATCCGCCGCTGCCACGCCGCAGGTCGGGCGGCAGGTGATTTCGTATTGATGCTTGCCGTATTCCGGCAGAAACATCTCTGGCTCGACGCCACCGGCACGCAAGGCGCTGAGCAGCCAGCCGCCGAACTCGGCGCCCTGACGCTGGGCTTCGAGGGAAAACGCCAGGTGTTCGGCGAAGCCGGCATGCAGGTTGAATTCATGTTCGAACGCTGCGTTGACCTGCAGGCCGAGGTCGTCGCGATAACGTTCGATTTCATCGCGCAGCAGCGTGCGCGGACAGGCACTCCACGGGCGGCCATCGGTTTCGCGAATGTCGCCGTGGATGAAGTCCAGCGCCGGCGCTGCGGCATCCGGGCCGTTGCCGACGGTGACGCGGCTGCTCAAGTCAGGGATCAGCCGCAGATCGCCATACGCGCCCCACGGGTTGGTCGAGGCGATGATGTCTTGCGGCGTCAAGGCACTGTTGGCCGGCACCCAGCCGCAACCGGCTGCTTGATAATGTTCCAGCTGATCGGTGGGAAACGAACGGCCACGGGTGATGCCGATCAGGTCAGTGGTGACGATGGTGGTCATCGGCAACGGCGTCAGGCGCTCGCTCATGGGCGCATCTCCTGCAACCTGCCGAGCACCGTCTGGGTGTCGGTGATCCAGCAGTAGCCCTTGATCGCATTCAGGCAGGCGTCATGTCGCGCCGGGGGTGTAGGTGGCGCAGGCGTCTTCGACCAGCGTCACCAGATAACCGCGGTCGGCGGCATCACGCACCGCCATGTCGACGCACTGGTCGGTGACAATGCCGGCGATGATCAGGTGGCGGGTTTCGAGGTTGCGCAGCACGTAATCGATGTTGGTCGAGTTGAACACCCCGGACGAGGTTTTCGGTAACACGATCTCGTTTTCCACCGGCGTCAGGTCGTCGATGATCCGCGCCTGTTCACTGCCCTTGGGCAGGTGCATGTCCGACAGTTTGTGATCCAGCGAGCGGTCGCGGCCGTCGGCGGTCAGGCTTTCGATAATGGTGTGCAGCACGTTCTGCCGCGCTTCGCGAAAGGCGCTGAGCAAGCGGCGCTGGTTGGGCACCACCTGCATGTGGGTGCGGGTCAGGAAATACTCGGCGTCCGGGCCGTTCAGGTGCGGATCGAACTGCGGTTCGAGCCAGGCACGCTGCATGTCCACCAGCAGCAACGCGGTGTGATCGGTGACAAACGGCAAGTCCCGCGGTGAGCGGTGGGGAAGACTGAACATTCTTATTTATCCTCCAGCAAGTGGGTGTGGAACTCGTTGCGCAGGGCGTCGATGCCTTCCAGGCGATCGGCCAGATCGGGGCTGCGCAGGGTCAGGCAGGCAATCAGAGCTTCTACCTGGGCCAGCGCTGGCACCATGGTGTCGAACGGCGAAGCGATTCCACCGGGGCGCTGATGATCAGGTCGGCCAGTTCACGCAGCGGTGAGGCATAGATGTCGGTGAACAGCACCACCCGGGCGTTGCGGCTTTTTGCAGCACTGGCCACGCGCAAGGCCTGGGTCTGATAGCGGCGATAGTCGAATAGCAGCACCACGTCCTGGCGTTGCAGATCGAACAGGCGGTCGGGCAGTTGCGCGTTGTCTTCCAGGGCAAAGCAGCCGGGGCGCAGCAGACGCAGGTGATTGAGCAGGTAGTTGGCCATCAGGCTGCTGAAGCGTCCGCCGAAGCAGTAGATCTGGTGCCGCGTATCGAGCAGCCAATCGAGCAGAATGCGTATGTCTTCGGGCTGGGTCAGGACCTGGGTTTCCACCAGCAGGCGTTGGCTATCGGCCAGATAATGGCCCCAGGCGTCGTCCTTGTTCAGGTGCGAACGCGGCTGCAACAGGGTGCGCGGCGAGCGCAGGCGGTGGTCCATATCGCTGAGCAGGGCGTCCTGAAATTCGGCATAACCGCCGAATCCGAGCTTCTTCACCAGCCGCACGATGGTCGGATCGCTGACGCCGGCGTGTTCGGCCAGACGCGCCATCGGACCCAGGCCATTGCGTGGATACTGGTCGAGCAGGGCGCGAATCACTTTGCGCTCCGACGGCGTCAGCTCCAGGCCGGGATCGGTGATCAAGTCTCTAAGAGGGGGCATCCGGGCTCCTGCTGGATGAGGGGGTGTTGAATTTGTTTCATAATCCGTTAAAACAGTATTTATGTAACTCAGGTTACATGTCTAGTGAATTTTTTGTGGTAGGAATTCACTGTTTAAATAACCTCAAAGAGCTGTGTCACAAGGGCTACACCGATGTCCTCGACCCCTGTAGTCCATTGCCTATTAGTGTGTGAGACATTGCCGTTTTGTACGCTCGCCGGGGTAACGTCCTGGCTCGCGAGATCCCCCGAGCCGCCCGGTTTTGCGGCACAATTGCCGCAAAACCGGCGGTTTGCCGCCGATTCAACCGATGTTCAGCGAGTGCAACCCTGTGCAATCCACCTGTTTGACTTTGATCTGCCACGCTCGAACCGTCGCACAGAAATTGTCGCGTTTTCCTACGAACGAGCCTGTTGAAAATCCGCCATCAGGCTCGGTGCATTGGCCACACAGTTCGCCAGCGCCCGCCATCTGCTGTGTGGGCCGGAATTGCGTACGCGCCAGACCGCCGAGTGGTTCGGTGCGGCGCCGCAGGTGGACGAAGCGCTGCGCGATTGCGATATGGGGCGCTGGCACGGACAAGCGATCAAGGATCTGCAACTGCGCGAGGCCGAGGCTTTGCAGGCATGGATCAGTGATCCGCAGGCGGCACCCCCATGGCGGCGAGTCGGTGACGCAATTGGGCGAACGCGTGGCGGCGTGGCTGGCCAGCCTGCAAGGCACGCCGGGGCCTATCGTCGCGATCACCCATCCTTTCGTGGTGCGGGCTGCATTGATGCAGGTGGTGCGGGGCGTAGCGTTCAACGCGATTGATGTTGAGCCGCTGTCAGTCATTGAACTGCGGTTCAACGGGATCTGGCGGCTACGCTTGCCGAGTAGCGTTCGTGTGGGAGCACAGTGATGAAACGACTGCTGGTCATCGGCATCGGCGCCGGCAACCCCGACTACATCACCCTGCAGGCGGTGAAAGCGCTCAACCGGGTAGACGTGTTTTTTCTGATGGACAAAGGCCCGCGCAAGGACAAACTGATCGATCTGCGTCGCGACATCTGTGAGCGCTACATCACCGATCCTGCCTATCGCTTCGTCGAGGCTCACAGCCCGGAGCGTGAGCGTGGCGACGTGGACTACACCCGCGCGGTCGAAGATCTGAACCGTGCAAAGCAGGAAACCTTCGAGCGGCTGATCAATCAAGAATTGGCTGACAACGAATGCGGCGGTTTCCTCGTCTGGGGCGACCCGGCGCTGTACGACAGCACGATTCGTATCCTGCAGGCGATTCTGGCGTCAGGCCGCTGTGTGTTCGAGTTTGAAGTGATCCCCGGGATTACCAGCGTTCAGGCACTGGCCGCGCAGCATAAAGTGCCGTTGAACAGCATTGGCCGGTCTGTCGAAATCACCACGGGCCGGCGTCTGGCGGCGGGGCAGGTGAGTGACACGGACAGCCTGGTGGTGATGCTCGACGCTGAAGATTCCTACCGTCATGTGGCGGATCAGCAGACCGAGATTTACTGGGGGGCCTACCTGGGCACGCCGGATGAGCTTCTGATCAGCGGCAAGCTTGAGGATGTTGCGGATCAGATCGAGCGCACGCGCAAAGCGGCGCGGGCCGAGCATGGGTGGATCATGGATACCTATCTGTTGCGCAAGCCCTGAATTGTCGGGTGTCGGTTCGGGCCTCATCGCGGGCAAGCCCGCTCCCACAGGTTTTCGGGTTGAAATAAGTTGTGTGTACGACGCCAAACCTGTGGGAGCTGGCTTGCCAGCGAAGGCGTCCGGAAACTCACCTCAGGATATCGCTTTGACCCCACGCCCAAACCGCTCCCGATACACCGACGGCGGCACCCCGACCACGCTGCGAAATGCCACGCGAAAACTTTCCACTGATCGGTAACCACAGCGCTCGGCAATCCGTTCGCTGTTGTGCGCTGTGCTTTCCAGCAGTTCCCGCGCCCGCGCCAGGCGTTCGTGTTGCAGCCACGCCTTGGGCGATTGCCCGCTGGCCTCGCTGAATCGCCGCAGAAACGTGCGCTCGCTCATCGCCGCTTCGCTCGCCAGATCGCGCACTTCCAGCGGTTGGTGCAGACGCTCGCGAGCCCACTGCATCACCCGTGACAAATCGTTGCGCGGCGTCGGGCTGACAGGCGTGGGAATGAACTGCGCCTGGCCGCCGGTGCGTTGCGGCGACATCACCAGCCGCCGCGCCACCGAATTGGCGACCTGAGTGCCAAAGTCGCGGGCCACCAGATGCAGACACGCATCGATCCCGGCGGCGCTGCCGGCCGAGGTGATCAACTGACCCGAGTCGACGTACAGCACATCCGGATGCACCGCAATCGCGGGGAAGCGCCGCGCCAGTTCATCGCTGTAGCGCCAGTGGGTGGTCGCGCCGTGGCCGTCGAGCAAGCCGCTGGCGGCCAGCACGAACACCCCTGAACAGATCGATAGCAGCCGCGCACCGTGGGCGTGGGCCTGACGCAATGCGCCAAGCAGCGCCGGTGGCACCGGGGCTTCGCGATCACGCCAACCGGGAATGATGATGGTGCGTGCCTGCGCCAGCAGCTCCAGGCCGCCGTCGGCCAGGACGTGAATGCCGCCCATGGCGCGCATCGGCCCTGCGTCGACGGCGACGATGCGGTGCTCGTACCACGGGAAATCGAACTCCGGCCGGGCGAGGCCGAAGATTTCCACGGCAATCCCGAACTCGAAGGTACAGAGGCCGTCGTAGGCCAGAATCGCGACCAATCCAGGTGAATCAGGCATTTGGCGGAAAGTTCCCGGTGAGTGTCTTGCGCGCCACTGTAGCGCCAAGTGACGGCCCGATAAAGTCTGTTCACACCCCAACTGATACAGGAGCTCCACAACATGCCCAGCCTGGTTCGCGAAATGCCTGCTGCGCCGTCGGCGATTGCCCTGATGCACTTCAGCAATCGTCTGACCTATGAAACCGATTGTTCCGACGTCTTCAGCAGCCAGGAGGCCGGTGAGGTCGATTTTGTCCTGGTCGATGTGCGTGGTCCGCTGGCGTTCGAGCGCGGTCATGTACCGGGCGCGATCAATATTCCGACGCGGTTGTGGACGCCCGAAGCCTTGTCGACTTACGCCAAGGACACATTGTTCGTGGTCTATTGCGCAGGTCCGCACTGCAACGGCGCCAACAAGGCAGCGGTGAAACTGGCGGCGCTGGGTTATCCGGTCAAGGAGATGATCGGTGGCGTGTGCGGCTGGCTCGATGAGGCTTTTCGCTGAGCGTCGAACAACCCGCCAAAACCCCCATCGCCTGCGAATGCTGAAATGCTTTTGTAGGAGCTGCCGAAGGCTGCGATCTTTTTGAC
>NZ_JABULD010000708.1:0-30261 GCF_014060985.1 Pseudomonas sp. MD195_PC81_125 | reverse complement strand
AAGCATGTGCAGGCCGGCCTGCTGGATGTGGCCTACGCCGAAACCGGTCCGGCGCAGGGGCCGGTGGTGATTCTGCTGCACGGTTGGCCGTACGACATTCACAGTTACGACGAAGTCGCGCCGTTACTGGCCGCCAAGGGTTATCGGGTGTTGATGCCGTATGCGCGGGGTTATGGCGACACGCATTTCCTCTCGGATCAGACACTGCGCAACGGTCAACCGGCGGCACTGGCCAGCGACGTGATCGACTTCATGGATGCGCTGAATATCCAGCAAGCGGTACTCGGTGGCTACGACTGGGGCGCGCGTTCGGCGGACATCGTTTCGGCGTTGTGGCCGGAGCGGGTCAAGGCATTGGTCTCGGTCAGCGGCTACCTGATCGGCAATCAGGCTGCCGGGCAGAATCCATTGCCGCCCAAGGCCGAATTGCAATGGTGGTATCAGTTCTACTTCGCCACTGAACGTGGCCGTGACGGTTACCGCAAAAACACCCACGACTTCGCCAAGCTGATCTGGCAGCTCGCCTCACCGAAGTGGGCGTTCGATGACGCCACGTTCGACCGTAGCGCCAAAGCGCTGGAGAACCCCGATCACGTCGCGATCACCGTGTTCAACTACCGCTGGCGTCTGGGCCTGGTGCAGGGCGAACCGCAATACGCGGCGCTGGAACAGAAACTCGCCAGCGCCCCCGTCGATCAGCGTGCCGACCATCACCCTCGAGGGCGATGCCAACGGCGCGCCGCACCCGGCGCCCGAGGATTACGCCAAGCGTTTCACCGGCAAGTACCAGTTCCGCCTGATCAACGGCGGCATCGGCCACAACCTGCCGCAGGAAGATCCGCAGGCGTTCGCCCAAGCAGTGATCGACGCCGATCACCTCTGAGACCGAAGGCAGAAAACGCCTCGGTCTACTTGACCAGGCGTTTTTCCCTGGACGGTCGATACCCGAAAAACGCGCTGTAGCATTTGCTGAAATGGCTCGGCGAAACGAAACCACAGGCCACCAGCACTTCCATCTGCGACAGCTCGGTGTGCTGCAACAGGCGCCGGGCTTCAGTGATGCGCAATTCCAGGTAATAGCGTTGCGGCGTGGTGCCCAACTGCTCCTTGAACAAACGCTCCAACTGGCGCCGCGAGCGCCCGGCGTAGACCGCCAGTTGCTCCAGCTCCAGCGGCTCTTCGAGGTTGGCGTCCATCAGTTTGACCACCTCGCGCAACGGTGCGCTGACGCAGAGGTTTTCATCCGGTTTGATCCGCCGATAGCGCGACTCCTCGAACGCCAGAATGTCCTCGATACCCTCGACCAGCGCCTTGCCGTGCAGGCCCTTGATCCAGTCCAGCGCCATGTGGAATGCGCCGGACGGGCTCGACGCCGTGAGCCGGTCGCGATCGATCACATAAGGTTCGCTGCTGACCTGGGTGGCCTTGGCAATTTCCGTGAGCGCCGGACGGTGTTCCGGATGAATCGCGCAACGGTAACCATCGAGCAGGCCGGCCCGCCCGAGAAACCACGCACCGTTCCACAATCCAGCCAGACTGACACCGCGTTCCGCTGCCGTGCGCAGCAGGCTGATCAACTCTTCGCTGGCCTTCAGCTCAGTGCGGTAACCGCCACACACCACCAGCAAGTCCAGATCCGCAAGGCTGGCGGCGTCAATCCGCGCATCCGGGCGAATCACCAACCCCAGGTCGCTGATCACCTCTCCCTCGCCCAGCCCGAACGTACGCGAGCTGAACAGTCCGGCGCGCAACAGATTGGCGGTGATAATCGTGTCCAGCGCCTGGGTGAAGGCCGGCAGCGAAAAATGCTCCAGCAACAGAAAACCGGTGCGGGTGATGCGGGTCTCGGCGGCTTGCTCATTCAGATAGCGGAGGTTTTTGCCCTTCATGCCTCCGCTGAATTGACGTCGTTCGATCAAGGTCTGGCCCATCGGTCATGTTGTTATGCGCCGATAGTTGGCTTGATGGGCCAAAGAGTCAATCACGCTTGCGGCTGATGACTGGTCACGCAGTGAATCCCGCCGCCACCGGCAGCGATCGCATCGATGTTCAGCAGCTCGACTTTGCGTTCCGGGTACAGCTTCGACAACAAGTCGTAGGCCTTCTGATCAGCTGCCTTGTCGCCGAATTCCGGGGCGATGATCGCGCCGTTGATCACGAAGTAGTTGATGTAACCGGCGGCGAAATCCGGGTTGTTCTGGTTGAACTTGCTCTTGCGCGGTTTGAGTGGCGGCGAAATCGTGTGGACCTGCAGCGGGCGACCGTCAGCGTCGGTGGCTTTCTTGAGAATTTCCAGGTGCGCCAGCGTGACCTGGTGATCATAGGACTGCGGATCGGTGTCGAGGTTGACGATCACCACGCCGGGCCTGACGAACCGCGCATAGAAATCGACGTGGGCGTCGGTGATGTCCTTGCCCTTGATCCCCGGCAGCCAGATGATTTTGCGCAGGCCCAGACGTTCCTTCAGTTCGGCCTCGACATCGGCCTTGCTCCAGCCGGGATTGCGGTTGCTGTTGATCCAGCTGCTCTCGGTCATGATCCCGGTGCCGTGGCCGTCGACTTCGATGCCACCGCCCTCGCCCACCAATTCACTGCGCAGGTACGTCGCTTGCGCGTCGCTGGCCACTCGCGCAGCGATTTTCGCGTCCTTGCTGTGCCGCTGCTTGTTGCCCCAACCGTTGAAATTGAAGTCCACGGCGCCGAGTCCGCCCTTGTCGTCGATGACGAAATTGGCGCCGATATCGCGCATCCAGATATCGTCGAGCGCGGCGGTCACGTAGGTGACGTTGCGGGTGCCGCAATACTCTTCGGCGAGGCTGCGTTCGCCACTGCGACACAACACCGTGACTGGCTCATAACGGGCAATGGTGCGGGCAATCCGGCCCAGCGCCGCCTGCACATCCGCGGTGAAATCTTCCCAGATCGCCTCCTGTGCGCCGAAAGCGATGAAGGCGCGCTCATGCGGGTCGCCCTCGTCGGGCATGAACCAATCCCCCGTACTGGCCGCCAGCAGTTTGCCGGGGGCTAGGCCAAGGCCCATGACCGCGGCGCTGACACCTGCAGCGACCGATACCTGTTTGATGAACTCACGACGCGTCGACATAACGGGCTTTCCTGAAAGGGGGCCGGCGACCGGGCGCCGGCCGATGAATCATGGGTGGGTAGCGGTTTTGAACTTGGTCCAGGTGCGCATGCGGGCGCGCATATCGGCCTGGGGAATGTCCTTGCCCGGGATCAATCGAGCATAGGTTGCCTCGTCGAGGTAGATGTCCGGGTTATTGCGCATCGCCGCGTCGACGCTGCCCCGCGCCTTGGCGTTGGAAGTCGGGTAACCGGTGAAGTTACTGATCGCGGCCATGTTCTGCGGGCGCATCACGAAGTTGATGAAGGCGTAGGCGTATTCCGGGTGCTGCGCATCGACCGGAATCGCCATGGTGTCCATCCACACCGTGGTGCCTTCGCGCGGGATGCGGTACTCGAAGCGGGTGCTCTTGCCAGCGCTGTCCGAGGTGCGCTGGGCCTGGGTCATGTCGCCGCTGTAACCCAGCGACAGGCACAGGTTGCCGTTGACCAGATCGGTCACCGGTTGCGACTGGAACTTGCGCACGTAAGGCCGCAGCTTCATCAGCACCTCACCGGCCGCTGCCAGATCCGCCGGTTTCGCGCTGCGCGGATCACGGCCCAGATAATTGAGCACGACTGCCAGCACTTCGTCCGGCGAATCGATCAGCGAAATGCCGCAGTCGGCAAACTTCGCCGCCAGCTCCGGCTTGAACAGCATGTCCAGGCTATTGACGGGGGCATCGGCCATGCGCTGTTTGATCTGCGCTGCGTTGTAAGTCAGGCCGATGGTGCCCCAGGTATAGGGCACGGTGGCCTGGCTGGAGTGTTCGTAATGGCTGCGCAGTTTCTGCAAACCGGGCTCGATGTCGGCCAGCGCTGTGAGCTTCGATTGATCCAGCGGCATCAGGCTGCCGGCACGCATCAGGCGCTCGGCCACGGTGTCGCCGGGGAAAATCAGGTCATAGCCGCTGCCACCTGAAAGCAGCTTCGCTTCGAGGGTTTCACTGCCGTCCATGACGTCGTAGATCACCTTGATCCCGGTTTCGGCGGTGAAGCGGCTCAGGGTGTCTTCGGCAAAATAATCGGCCCAGTTGTACAGCCGCAGGGTTTTGTCCTCGGCATGCAGCGACGGGATCACGCAAATCAATGTCAAGCCCAGAACACCGAGCAGTCGTTGGTGGTGCGAAGCCATGTTCAAACCCCTTGAGTGGTCCAGCGTGCGTGGAGGTGGTGGCCGTCCTGACTGAGCAGCGCGCCATACATGTCCGGGCGCCGGTCGCGGTAAATGCCCCAGCTCAGGCGCTCTTCGCGCATCGCGTCGAGATCGAGGCTGTGCACCAGCACGCCAGTGCTGTCGCGGTCGGCTTCGGCCAGCAATTGGCCCTTGTGATCGCTGATGAACGACGAACCGTAGAAGCTCATCTGCAGCGACTGATCGGTGCTCGCCGCTTCTCGCCCGACCCGGTTGGCCGCCACCACCGGCAGCAGATTGGCGGCGGCATGGCCGCGCATGGTCATCTGCCAGTGATCGCGCGAATCCAGCGCCGCGCAACCCGGCTCGGAGCCGATAGCCGTGGGAAACAGCAACACTTCAGCGCCCATCAGCGCCAGACAACGCGCGGTCTCGGGAAACCACTGATCCCAGCAGATGGCCACGCCGAGGCGGCCGAACGCGGTGTCCCAGACTTTGAAGCCGCTGTCGCCGGGGCTGAAATATTCCTTCTCCTGATAGCCGATGGCGTTGGGGATGTGGGTCTTGCGATACACCCCCAACAGACGCCCGTCGGCATCGGCCACGCTCAGCGAATTGAAGTAGGCATTGCCAGCCTTTTCGAACCAGCTCAGCGGCAGCACCACGCCCAGCTCTTTGGCCAGCGCGGCGAAACGCTGCAGTACACGGCTGTCGCGATACTCCTCGGCCAGCGCCAGATGTTTGTGGCTCTGTTCGATGCAGAAATACGGGGTGGCGAACAGCTCCTGCAACAGGATCACCTGCGCGCCCTTCAAGGCCGCGTCGCGGACCAGTTGCTCGGCCTGATCGAGGTTGCGCGGCAGGTCCCAGGTACACGACATCTGGGTGGTGGCGATGGTCAGATGGCTCATCGTTCAACCCTCCACTGGCCAGGCGGGTTGCTGCTGGGTGATGCAATGCACCCCGCCGCCGCCATGGGCCAGATGATTGATGCGCACCAGCACCACTTCGCGTCCGGGGAACGCCTGCGCCAGCACTTTCGCCGCCGCTTCGTCGGCCTCGATGCCGTAGGCCGGCATGATGATCGCGCCGTTGGCGATGTAGAAATTGGTGTACGAGGCGCAGAACACTTCGGCTTCGGTATCGACGGCTTCGCTGGCTTCGAACAGTTCGATCAGCTCGAACTTGCGCCCCTGAGCGTCGGTCGCCAGCTCCAGTGCGCGGCGGTTTTCGCGCACCACTTCGGCATACACCGAGTGCTGGTCATGGGTAGCATCCACCAGCAACACGCCGGGACGGGCGAAGGCGCAGACGCCATCGACGTGGCCATCAGTCATGTCGCCGGTGACGTAGTCCGGATCGCCCGGCAGCCAGATGGTTTTCTTCACGCCGAGCAAGCGACTGAAGATTTCTTCCATTTCAGCCTTGCCGATGTCCGGGTTGCGATTGGGGTTGAGCAGCACCGACTCGGTGGTGATCAGCGTCCCCTCGCCATCAACGTGAATCGCCCCGCCTTCGTTGCTCAGCGGCGTGCCGAAGCATTCCAGCCCCAGATGATTGAGTGCGCGGCGTGCCAGGCTTTCGTCCAACTCGTGCGCCGACTTGCCGCCCCAGGCGTTGAAGCGCCAGCTGACACCGGCCAGCCCTTGCTGTGGGTGGCAGACAAAGCTCGGGCCAGAGTCGCGGCACCAGCTGTCGTTGACCGCCAGCGGGATCAGCTCGATGTTCGGCCCGCACAGCGCTTTGGCACTCGCCAGCGCCGACGGATCGACGACCATTTTCACCGGCTCGAAACGGGCAATGGCATTCGCGACTCGAGCGAAATCCTCTTGCACCCGCGGCAAAGTCACACGCCATCCCGATTCCCACAGCGCCTGGTTGTGCGGCCAGACCATCCAGGTGGCAGCGTGGGTGGCCCACTCCGCCGGCATCATCCAAGCGCTGTTTTTATTGTCATTGTGCTGCATGATAAGCCTCGTAAGTTAAGCCAATGTGTTCACGCCGACCATGCTACGGACGCGCAAACAGGCAAACAAACGATGGATTTTGCGCAGAACTGATTAGAGGAACTTATCGATATGCTCAAACACTGGCCACCGCTCAGCTCCCTGCGCGGCTTCGAAGCGGCGGCGCGCCTCGGCAGTTTTCACAAGGCTGCCGATGAGTTGCACCTCACCCAATCGGCAATCAGCCAGCAGATCCGCAGCCTTGAGGCGTACCTTGAACAGCCGCTGTTTTTTCGCAACGGACGCAGCGTCGCGCTGACCGATGCCGGTCACGATTTGCTCAGCACCACTCAGGCGATGTTGCAGCAACTGGCGGTCGGCATCCGGCGTCTGGGGCAATATCAGAAGCCCAATCAACTGGTGCTCAACACCACGCCAGCCTTCGCCCGACATTGGTTGTTGCCGCGTCTGGCGGATTTTCGGCGCCAGCATCCGCAGGTCGATCTGTGGATTTTCAGCACCGATGAAGTGCCGGACATGGCCACGCAAACCATCGATCTGGCAGTGCGCGACGACATCAGCTCGCAGGCTGAATGCAGCTTCAAGGTGCTGCATGCCGACCGCCTGTTTCCGGCGTGTCATCCAAGCGTTTTGGCGCAGCCCGCCGCGCAGCGCACCACCCTGCACGGTGAGCGGGAAATGGACTGGAGCCATTGGGCAGTGGAAGCCGGGGTCGATGTCGGGCAGCAGGATCAGGGGCTGAATTTTTCCGATCCGGGCTTGTTGCTCGATGCCGCTGCGGCGGGGTTGGGGATCGCGCTGGTCAGTCAGTTGCTCAGCCAACAGGCGCAGCAAAACGGACTGTTGCTGCCCCTGGTGGAGCAAACCATTCGCGGCCCGAACTGGGCGCTACTGACCCATCGCGACAGCGAGAATGACCCGATGGCGCGATGCTTCAGTGAATGGCTGATCAATCAACTTGGCGAGCCATGAGCGGCGCATGTTGCGCCATCAGCTCGACGATCCAGTCAATGAACACCCGCAGTTTCAGGCTGACATGCCGGTTCGGCGGGTACGCCACGTAGAGCGGCATCGGCTCGAGTTGCCAGTCCTCGAACAGCGGCACCAACTCACCCCGAGCCTGATGCGCGTGCGACATGTACCGGGGTAACCACAGCACGCCCATGCCGGCCAGACCTGCCGCAAGGTAAGCGTTGCCGTCATCGACGGCGAGTACGTGGCGGCCCTTGATCTGCAGGTGTTCGCTGCCATTGCGCAAGGCGTAAGGCACGGGTTTGCCGGTGCGCGCCCAGAGAAAGCCGACCAGCCGATGAGGGGAGTCTTCCAGCTCGCGGGGGATGCTGCGGCGTGCCGGCGCGGGCCAGGTAACTCGGCGCGGCGAAGACCCCGAGCTGCAGGTCGGCCACCCGCCGGGCCATCAGTGACTGATCGAGCAATTCACCGCCGCGCACCACGCAATCGACGTTCTCATCGATGATGTCAACGATGCGGTCACTGACCCCCATGTCGATCTGGATATCCGGATAACGCGCGTGAAACTCAGGCAACGCCGGCATCAGAATCAGCCTCGCCAACGGGCTTGGCACATCGACGCGCAAGCGCCCTCTGGGCAATGCCGAGGCGCCGGACAGACTGGTTTCGGCGTCGTCCATGTCGGCCAACAGTTTGATCACTCGCTCGTAATAGATCGCACCGTCGGCCGTGACGTTGACCTTGCGCGTGGTGCGGTTGAGCAACTTGACCCGCAGGCGTGCCTCCAACTGCTGCACCAGTTGCGTCACCGTGGTCTTGCTCATGTGCAAGGTCTCGGCGGCCTTGGTGAAACTGCCCGCCTCGACCACCCGGGCGAACGCCTGCATTGCATCGAAACGGTCCACTTCGCGCCCTCTGATTGTTTGGAAAATGCAAACAGTGAACGCCAAGGTTGCGCGTTTATCACCCCTGCGCAAGCCCCTAAAGTCACTCCATCAACAATCACCAAACAATGATGGAGACACCCATGACCCAACGCGACGTTGTTTTCCCGCCTGCCCGCCATGCGCTTTACGAGCGTCATCGTTATTCACCGGCCATTCGTTCCAACGGTTTTCTGTTCGTCTCCGGGCAAGTCGGCAGTCGTGAAGACGGTTCGCCGGAGCCGGATCTGCAGGACCAGGTACGCCTGGCCTTCAACAACCTCAATGCGATACTCGAGGCCGCCGGTTGCAGCTTCGCCGATGCGGTGGACGTCACGGTGTTCATGATCGATCCGCAAGCGACCTTCGAAACCATCTGGGCAGTGGTCCCGGAATTCTGGGGCGGCGCGCCGTATCCGACGATTACCGCGGTCGGCGTGACCTGGCTGGCCGGGTTTCAGTTCGAGATCAAGGTGATTGCCAGACTGCCGGAAAATCATGCAGCGTAACCTGGGGTAAAACATCCCCGGACACCGCTGCTGGCCTTTGACAGCGCGGCTGCGTATAACCTCGCCGTTTCGTCTAACCTGATTGAGCGCCCGGGCGCGACACCGCGCCCGGCGGCGCTTAGAATGCGACGCTCATGAAAACGGAGATTTCCATGCTCAAACGAACCCTGGCACTGACTGCTGGTCTGGCCCTGTCTTTTTCTGCTTTGGTGGCGCATGCCGCCGATGTGTTGCGGGTCAGTGCAATTCCCGATGAAGCCCCGACCGAATTGCTGCGCAAATTCGAACCGCTGGGGGCCTATCTGGAGCAGCAACTGGGCATGAAAGTGCAGTTCGTACCGGTGGCCGACTACCCGGCAGTGGTGGAAGCGCTGGCGACCGATCGCCTCGACATGGCCTGGCTGGGCGGTTTCACCTTCGTTCAGGCACGCCTGAAGACCGACGCCACCACCCCGGTGATTCCGCTGGTGCAGCGCGAGCAGGATGCGCAGTTCACCAGCAAGTTCATCACTGCCGACCCGAACGTGAAGAGCCTGGCCGACCTCAAGGGCAAGACCTTTGCCTTCGGCTCCGTGTCGTCCACCTCCGGCAGCCTGATGCCGCGTTACTTCATGCTGAAGAACGACAACATCAAGCCTGAAGCCTATTTCAGCCGCGTCGCCTACTCCGGTGCGCACGACGCCACCGTCGCCTGGGTCCAGGCCGGCAAGGTCGATGCCGGTGTGCTCAACGCCAGCGTCTGGCAGAAACTGGTGGACGCTGGCAAGGTCGATACCAGCAAGGTGCACGTGTTCGCCACGACCCCGGCCTACTTCGATTACAACTGGACCGTGCGCGGCACCCTCGACCCGGCGCTGGCGGCGAAGATCAAGAAAGCCTTCCTCGACCTCGACCCGGCCAACCCGGAGCAGAAGAAGATTCTTGATCTGCAGGCGGCCAGCCGTTTCATCGACACCAAGCCCGAGAACTACAAGGGCATCGAGGAAGCTGCTCGCGCCGCCGATCTGTTGAAATGACCCTGAGCCTCAAACAAGGCCGCCTGCACCACGCCAATGGGGTCGACGCACTACGTGGCGTCGATTTGCAGATTGCGGTGGGTGAACAGGTGGCGATCATCGGTCCGTCCGGGGCCGGTAAATCCAGCCTGTTGAACCTGCTCGCCACCGCGTTGCGCCCCAGCAGCGGTGAAATCGAGGTACTGGGCGAACGTCCCTGGCACCTCCCCGCCCGTCAACGGCAACGTCTGCGTGCGCGCATCGGACTGGTGCACCAAGCACCCCCGCTGCCGCCGCGCCAACGCGTGGTGACGGCGGTGCTGGCCGGCAAACTCGGGCAGTGGAGCCTGGGCAAGAGCCTGCTCAATCTGCTGCATCCGACGGATATTCCCGGTGCCCGTGCCGCCCTCGCCCGCCTGGATCTGGGCGACAAACTCTTCGCTTACTGCCAGCAATTGTCCGGCGGCCAATTGCAGCGCGTGGGCATTGCGCGGGTGCTGTATCAGGCACCGGAGATTCTGCTGGCGGACGAACCGGTGTCGGCGATGGACCCGGTGCTCGCCGGGCACACCCTGTCGATCCTCTCGCAGCACGCGCGGGCGCATAACGTCACGCTGGTGGCGAGCCTGCACGCGGTGGAACTGGCGCTGGCGCACTTTCCGCGCATCATCGGCTTGCGCGACGGCCAGATCCTGTTTGACAGCCCTGCCGAGCAGGTCAGCCGCGAAATGCTCGACACGCTGTACGCCAATGAGCAATTGCAAAGCCCGACGACGCCCAGTGCGCCGCTGATTGTGCAGATCCCACGATGCTGACGGCTGATTCCCGCGACCCGGCCGCTGCGCCGCGACTGCTGCTGACCCTGCTGGCGATTGCCCTGCTGTGGCCGGGCCTCCAGCTCAGCGAACTGGACCTTGGCGTGCTGCTGCACAGCGACAGCCAGACCGAAATGGGCCGTTTTATCTCCGGGTTCTGGCCTCCGGCGCATGACCACGATTTTCTCCAGTTACTGCTCAAGGCCACCCTGCAAACCCTGGCCATCGCCACCGCCGGCATGGCGTTGGCGTTGCTGCTGGCGGTGCCGGCCAGCCTGATAGCCAGCCGCGCGCTGTCGTTGTCGGCGGCGTCCCGCAGCGGCCATTCCCAGTCGGCTCGGGCGCTTGCTGCGCTGGCCGGTGCGCGGGCTGCTGATCTTTTTGCGTAGCGTGCCGGAAATCGTCTGGGCGCTGCTGTTCGTGCGTGCCGTGGGCCTCGGCCCGGCGGCGGGTGTACTGGCGATCGCAATCACCTACAGCGGCATGCTCGGCAAGGTCTACGCGGAAATCTTCGAGTCCACCGACCAACGTCCGGCGCATGCCTTGATGCAAGCCGGCAGCGGACGGCTCGCCGGTTTTGCCTACGGAATCCTGCCCAATGTCGCGGCCGAGTTGCTGTCGTACACGGTGTATCGCTGGGAGTGCGCGATTCGTGCCTCGGTGGTGATGGGGTTTGTCGGTGCCGGTGGCCTCGGCCAGCAGATCGACCTGTCGCTGCGCATGTTCGCCAGCGGTGAAGTGGCAAGCATGTTGCTGACGTTCCTGATTCTGGTGCTCGGTGCCGATCAACTCAGCCGCCTGCTGCGCTGGAGGCTGACATGAGTCGCCTGATCAATCTGTTGCTGATCGTCGTGATTGGCGTCGCGGTGATCGCCTCGTTCGGCTACCTCGAACTCGACCTCGGCGAACTGGGCAGCGCCACCAGCCTCAAGCAGATGGGTTCTTACGCGCAGCGTTTTCTCAGCCCGGACCTGAGCGCCTCGCATTTGCAGGCGATCCTCAAGGGCGCGCTGGAAACCCTCGCCATGTCGGCCCTCGGCACCCTGCTCGCGGCCGTGTTCGGCATTCTCCTCGCGCTGCCCGCGGCCGGGCGTTTCGGCTGGCCGCTGCAAAGCGCTTCGCGCCTGTTGCTCAATGGTTTGCGGGGCGATTCCGGAACTGGTGTGGGCGGCGCTGATGGTGCTCGCCGCCGGCCTCGGGCCGAATGCCGGCACTCTGGCGCTGGCCTTGCACACCACTGGCGTGCTCGGTCGACTGTTCGCCGAAGCGCTGGAAAATACCCCGCCGGAACCGGCCGAAGCGATCCGTTTGCAAGGCGGCAATCCCGTGCTCGCCTTCTGCTACGGCACCCTGCCCAACCTCGCCCCGCAGTTGCTCGCCTATTGCCTGTATCGCTGGGAAAACAACATCCGCATGGCCAGCGTGCTGGGCTTCGTCGGGGCCGGTGGTTTGGGGCAGATGCTGTATGTCAGCCTCAGCCTGTTTCAGGAAGCGCAGGCCAGTACGGTGATTCTGGCGATGCTGATTCTGGTGCTGGGCGTGGATTCGCTGAGTGCCTGGAGCCGGCAGCGCTGGGTCAAGGCCTGACAGGCAAGCCTCACTGCGCCGTCGCCAACCGATACTGGCGCGGGGTGAATCCGGTCGACGCCTTGAACTGCCGGGTGAAAGCGCTGTGGTCGGTATAGCCGCACTGCAGCGCCACCTCGGTGATCGGTAACTCGCCGTGCAACAGCCGATGCGCGTGCTCAAGACGCACTTTCTGGATCATCTGCCGCGGCGTCAGGTGGAACACCCGTTTGCAGTAACGCTCCAGTTGCGCCACTGAAATACCGGCGATGCGCGTCAGTTCGCTCAGGCTGACGCGCTGATTGAAGTTCGCCCGAATGTACTCGTCCACCGCCGCCAGACGCTGATACGCCGGATGGGTTTCGCTGGCGGTTTGCAGGTCGACGGAAATGCCCGCCAGGCCAATGATCCGGTTATCACGATCGTACAGCGGACGCTTGTGGGTCAGGCACCACCCGGGTTCGCGGCTGCCGTACAAATGCAGCTCCAGCTGATCCTCCAGCACCAATCCCTCTTCCAGCACGCGCCGATCCTGCTCGGTGTAGCCCGGGCCAAGTTGCGCCGGAAACACTTCGGCG
This sequence comes from Pseudomonas sp. MD195_PC81_125, assembly GCF_014060985.1. Lineage (NCBI taxonomy): Bacteria > Pseudomonadati > Pseudomonadota > Gammaproteobacteria > Pseudomonadales > Pseudomonadaceae > Pseudomonas > Pseudomonas sp. MD195_PC81_125. The sequence continues at coordinate 17,681 of NZ_JABULD010000708.1, read as the reverse complement.
CTGGTCTTGCCGAGTAACGGTCGCAGGTCTTTCAAACCGCAGCGCTGTACTAGCGTCTGGTTGGCCATGACGTAGCGTGCCTGCGGATCCTTGATGAAGATCGCCGCGTTGGGAATCACGTCAAGCATGGGCAACAGCAGCGCCATGCTGGCGAGCAGATCGTCGAGGCATTGCGCTCGGCTCGCTTCGTTCTGCTGGCTCAGGATCGCAAACGCGTTCTGCGTCATGACTGTCACTCCCCACTGTGCGCATTGGCTTGCGCGCAGATTGCCCGATGGCTGGCGGCCTGTCGAGCCGGGGCCTTGCCATGGGCCATTGTGCTGATTTCGTCATCGACACCGGCAAAAAACATCAATCGCGCAGCGCCTGACAAGTTCACTGTAGCGCCACTGCACGCCCCTCCAACAACCAACAAGAAGGCGACGCTATGACAGGCCAAGGCAAGTTCAAGAAACAACTTTCACTGATAGACCTCACGTTCATCGGGCTGGGGGCGATCTTCGGTTCAGGCTGGTTGTTCGCCGCCAGTCATGTGTCGGCCATCGCCGGCCCGGCGGGGATTTTTTCCTGGCTGCTCGGTGGTTTCGCCGTGTTGCTGCTGGGCATCGTCTACTGCGAATTGGGCGCCGCGCTGCCCCGTGCCGGCGGCGTGGTGCGTTACCCGGTTTACTCCCACGGCCCGCTGCTCGGTTATCTGATGGGCTTCATTACGCTGATTGCGTTTTCCAGTCTGGTGGCGATCGAAGTGGTCGCCTCGCGGCAATATGCGGCAGCGTGGTTTCCCGAGTTGACCAAGGTCGGCTCCAGCGACCCGACCGTGCTCGGCTGGTTCGTGCAGTTCGGGTTGTTGTGTCTGTTTTTCCTGCTCAATTACCGCAGCGTGAAGACCTTCGCCATGGCCAACAATCTGGTCAGCGTGTTCAAGTTCATCGTGCCGCTGCTGGTGATCGGCGTGTTGTTCAGCTTCTTCAAACCGGCCAACTTCCAGGTGCACGGCTTTGCGCCGTTCGGCCTGTCCGGGATCGAAATGGCCGTGTCGGCCGGCGGGGTGATCTTCGCGTATCTGGGCCTGACACCGATCATTTCGGTGGCCAGTGAAGTGAAGAATCCGCAACGCACGATTCCGATTGCGCTGATCCTGTCGGTGCTGCTCTCCACCGCGATCTACGTGCTGCTGCAGACCGCGTTCCTCGGCGGTATCCCGACCGAAATGCTCGCCAATGGCTGGGCCGGTGTCGCCAAGGAACTGGCCCTGCCGTATCGCGACATCGCGTTGGCACTGGGCGTCGGCTGGCTGGCATACCTGGTGGTGGCGGACGCGGTGATCTCGCCCAGCGGTTGCGGCAACATTTACATGAATGCCACGCCGCGAGTGATCTACGGCTGGGCGCAGACCGGGACCTTCTTCAAGATCTTCACCCGCATCGATGAAAAATCCGGCATCCCGCGCCCCGCGCTGTGGCTGACCTTTGGCCTGTCGGTATTCTGGACCCTGCCGTTCCCGTCGTGGGAAGCGCTGATCAACGTGGTCTCCGCCGCACTGGTATTGAGCTACGCCGTGGCCCCGGTGTCGGTGGCCGCCCTGCGCCGCAGCGCGCCCGGCATGCCGCGTCCGTTCCGGGTCAAGGGCATGAATGTGCTCGGGCCACTGTCGTTCATCATCGCCGCGCTGATCGTCTACTGGTCGGGTTGGGGCACCGTGTCGTGGTTGCTCGGCCTGCAAATCCTGATGTTCGTGATCTACCTGCTGTGTGGTCGCCTGGTGCCGACCGCGCACCTGAATCTGGGCCAGCAAGTGCGCTCATCGGCGTGGCTGATCGGCTTCTACGCGCTGACCATCCTCCTCTCCAAACTCGGCAGTTTCGGCGGTATCGGCGTGCTCAGTCATCCGTTCGACACCGTGATCGTCGCGGCCTGCGCACTGGGCATCTACTACTGGGGCGCGGCCACCGGCGTACCGGCACACCTGATTCGTCTGGAAACCGAAGACGACGAAAGTGAAGCCGTTGAATCCTCCACCCGTTCGGCAACGGGCCAACGCCCGGCGCACGCCTGATATTCACTGAAGGGACGCGTTCATGAAACGACTGCACATCATCGACTCCCACACCGGCGGCGAACCCACGCGTCTGGTGATGAAAGGCTTCCCCGACCTGCCCGGCAACAGCATCGCCGAGCAGCGCGATGCCTTGCGCGAAGGCCACGACCAATGGCGCCGCGCCTGCCTGCTGGAACCGCGCGGCAACGACGTGCTGGTCGGCGCGCTGTACTGCGCGCCGGTCTCGCCGGACGCCACCTGCGGGGTGATTTTCTTCAACAACGCCGGTTACCTCGGCATGTGCGGGCACGGCACCATCGGCCTGGTTAACTCGCTGCATTACCTGGGCCGCATCGAACCGGGCGTGCACACGATCGACACTCCGGTCGGCCCGGTCAGCGCGACCCTGCACGAGGACGGCGCGGTGACCCTGGGCAACGTCCCGGCGTACCGCTACCGCAAACAGGTGCCGGTGGACGTGCCCGGTTACGGTCGCGTGTTCGGCGATATCGCCTGGGGCGGCAACTGGTTTTTCCTGGTTTCCGAACACGGCCAGGACCTGCAAATGAGCAACGTCGAGGCCCTCACTGATTACACCTGGGCAATGCTCAAGGCCCTGGAAGCCCAGGGCATTCATGGCGAGGACGGCGCGCTCATCGATCACGTCGAACTGTTCGCCGACGATGCCAAGGCCGACAGCCGCAATTTCGTCATGTGCCCGGGCAAGGCCTACGACCGCTCGCCCTGCGGCACCGGCACCAGCGCCAAACTGGCCTGCCTGGCCGCTGACGGCAAACTCGCCGAAGGCCAGGTCTGGACGCAAGCGAGCATCACCGGCAGCCAGTTCGAAGGGCGCTTCGAATGGCAAGGCGAACGCGTGCGCCCGTTCATCACCGGGCGCGCCTACATGACCGCCGACGCCACCCTGCTGATCGACGAGCAGGATCCTTTCGCGTGGGGCATCTGACCTGCCCCGCTTTTTTACCGATCTGAATGAATCTCCCGAGGAGCTACAACAATGAGCGATAACATCTTCACTGGCTGCATTCCCGCGCTGATGACCCCGTGCACCGCCGCACGCAAACCGGACTTCGACGCCTTGGTCGCCAAAGGTCGCGAACTGATCGATATCGGCATGAGCGCGGTGGTTTACTGCGGCTCGATGGGCGACTGGCCGCTGCTGACCGAGGCCGAACGTCAGGAAGGCGTGGCGCGTCTGGTGGCCGCCGGCGTTCCGACCATCGTCGGCACTGGCGCGGTCAACAGCCGTGAAGCGGTGTCCCACGCCGCGCACGCTGCAAAAGTCGGCGCCCATGGCCTGATGGTGATTCCACGCGTGCTGTCCCGTGGTGCTTCGGCGACTGCGCAAAAAGCCCACTTCGCCGCGATCCTCAAGGCCGCACCGAACCTGCCGGCGGTGATCTACAACAGCCCTTACTACGGCTTCGCCACCCGCGCCGAGCTGTTCTTCGAACTGCGCCGAGAACACCCGAACCTGATCGGCTTCAAGGAGTTCGGTGGCGGCGCCGACTTGCGCTACGCCGCCGAGAACATCACCTCGCAGGACGATGCCGTGACCCTGATGGTCGGTGTCGATACGCAAGTGGTGCACGGTTTCGTCAACTGCAACGCCACCGGCGCGATCACCGGCATCGGCAACGCTTTACCGCGCGAAGTCCTGCAACTGGTGGCGCTGAGCAAACAAGCGGCCAAGGGCGACGCCAAGGCCCGACGTCTGGCGCGCGAACTGGAAGCAGCGCTGGCAGTGCTGTCGTCGTTCGATGAAGGCTGCGATCTGGTGCTGTATTACAAGCACCTGATGGTGCTCAACGGCGACCGCGAATACGCCCTGCACTTCAACGAAACCGACGCCTTGAGCGATGCCCAGCGTCGTTACGCCGAGACCCAGTACGCGCTGTTCCGTCAGTGGTACAAAAACTGGTCCGCCGAGCAGAACCTCGCCTGATCGCAGTCCCTGCCCCGGTGCGATATCGGGGCCTCACCTCTTTTATCAAGGAAGCGCCATGACTCTGACAGGCCACATGTTGATCGGCGGCCAAGGCATTGCCGGCAGCCGTGAAGCGATCCGTGCGATCAATCCCGCCACCGATGTGGTGCTGGAACCCGCGTACGCCGGGGGCAGCAGCGAGCATGTCGACCAGGCCTGCACACTGGCGTGGCAAGCGTTTGATCAATATCGCGAGACATCCCTCAGTGCTCGCGCCGAATTTCTCGAAACCATCGCCGATGAGATCGAAGCCCTCGGTGATGCGCTGATTGACCGCGCCGTGGCCGAAAGCGGCCTGCCGCGCGCACGGATTCAAGGCGAACGCGGACGCACCTGCGGACAATTGCGCACGTTTGCCCGCACCGTCCGCGCTGGCGAATGGCTGGACGTTCGCGTCGATCAGTCACAACCACAACGTCAGCCACTGCCACGCGCGGATCTGCGCCAGCGGCAGATTGCGCTGGGGCCAGTGGCGGTGTTCGGCGCCAGCAACTTTCCGCTGGCGTTCTCCGTGGCAGGCGGCGACACCGCTTCGGCGCTGGCCGCCCGGTTGCCCGGTGATCGTCAAGGCGCACAGCGCGCATCCCGGCACAAGCGAACTGGTCGGCCAAGCGCTGGCTCGCGCCGTGAAAAAGTGCGCGTTGCCCGAAGGTGTGTTCTCCCTGCTGTTCGGTTCCGGCAATGAAGTGGGGATTGCGCTGGTCAGCGATTGGCGCATCAGGGCTGTGGGCTTCACCGGCTCGCGCAGTGGCGGCCTTGCCTTGAGCCGAGCGGCGCAGGCACGGCCCGAACCGATTCCGGTGTACGCGGAAATGAGTTCGATCAATCCAGTGTTGTTGTTTCCCGCAGCGCTTGCAGCTCGCGGTGAGGCGTTGGCGCAGGGCTTTGTCGCCTCGCTGACTCAGGGCGCCGGGCAGTTCTGCACCAATCCCGGGTTGGTCATCGCTCGCCAAGGGGCGGCGCTGGACGCTTTCATCGCCGCTGCCGCCGAGCTGATCCAGCGCAGCCCCGCGCAGACCATGCTCACGCCAGGGGATCTTCCGCGCGTATGAAACTGGCGTCGGCGCGCTGGCCGAACATCCGCAGGCACAACGCGTGGCGAGCGGTCTTGCGGCTGAAGGCCCTAATCAGTGTCAAGCGCAGTTGTTCCTCACTCAGGCGCAGAACGTCCTCGCTGACGTGCGCCTGCAAAGTGAAATGTTCGGCCCGGCGTCGCTGATCGTACGTTGCGCCAACGACGATGAAATCCGTCAGGTCTGCGAGCATCTCGAAGGCCAGTTGACCGCCACGCTGCAACTGGATGACGCTGATCTGGATCGCGCCCGGGCCTTGTTGCCGACACTGGAACGCAAGGCCGGACGCCTGCTGGTCAACGGCTGGCCGACCGGGGTCGAAGTGTGCGATGCGATGGTGCATGGCGGGCCGTTCCCGGCGACGTCGGACGCGCGCAGCACCTCGGTCGGCACCGCGGCGATTCTGCGTTTCCTGCGTCCGGTGTGCTATCAGGACTTTCCTGACGGTTTGCTGCCGCTACCGTTGCAACAGGCAAATCCGCTGCACTTGCGGCGCTTGCTCGACGGCCAGAGGGAAGCCTGAACATGCCCGACAACCTCACAGCGGACCACGCCGATATCGCCGTGATCGGTGCCGGCATCATCGGCGTCGCCTGCGCTCTGCAACTGGCGCGTCAGGGTAAACGGGTGGTGGTCATCGACAAGCAGCCGCCCGGTCATGGCGCCTCGTTCGGCAACGCCGGACACTTGGCCACCGAGCAGGTGTTTCCGATTGCCGACGCGTCGATTCTCAAGCGTCTGCCGGCGATGCTGATGGACCCGATGGGCCCGCTGCGCCTGGACTGGAAATACCTGCCGTGCGCCGTGCCGTGGTTCACCCGCCTGCTGCTGAACCTGCGTCCGGCGCCGTTCCGGCGCACCATGCAGGCCTGCGTGCGCTCAACGAAAGCAGTCTGGACGCCTGGAAGCGCCTGCTGCACAGCATCGCCCGACCTGACCTGCTCAAGGAGGACGGCTCGCTGCTGGTGTTCGAGCGTGCCGAATCGCGTCAAGCCGTCGACGCCTTGCAGGCGCGCATGCGTCAGCAGCAGGTGCCGGTGGACTTCTGGTCCGCCAACGTCGTCAGGGAGCGCGCGCCGCAGCTCAGCGAGCAGATTCAGGGCGGGTTGTTCTACCCGCGTACCGGGCACTTTCTCGACCCGTATCAGGTGGTGTGTGAACTGGTGAGTGCGGCGAAAACGGCCGGCGTGCAGTTCATTCAGCAGGACGTTCAGGGCGGCCAGTTGCAGGCGCATGGCGTGTCGTTGCTTACCGATCAGGGGCGTTTCAGCGCGCGGCAGGTGCTGATCGCCTGTGGTGCGCATTCGGCAAAGCTCACCGCCGCGCTGACCGGCAAGCAGGTGCCGCTGGACACCGAGCGCGGCTATCACCTGATGTTGCCGCACGAGCACGGGCGCCTGCCGTTTGCGGTCACGTCACTGGAGCGCAAGTTCATCATGACGCCGATGACCGGCGGCCTGCGCCTGGCCGGTACGGTGGAGTTCGCCGGCCTGCAGCGCCCGCCGTTCATGCAGCGCGCCTGGCAATTGCATCGCTTGAGCAAAGGTTTGTTCCGCCATGATTTGAACGCTGAAGACGCGACGCCGTGGATGGGCTTTCGTCCGTCGCTGCCGGACTCGCTGCCGGTCATCGACCAGGTTTGCGACGGCAAGGTGCTGCTCGCCTTCGGCCATCAGCATCTGGGGCTGACGCAGGCGGCGGTGACTGCTGAGATGATTGCGCAACTGGCGTCACCCTCGACCAATTCCGGCGTGCCGACGATGGATGCCTATCGACTGGGTCGCTTTCTGAGATACCGATGAAACGTTTTTTGGTTTCATACTGAGCGCCGACCTTGGCCCCGCGCATATGGATCCGACGATGACCTCAGCAATGGATACCCCCGAGCCGCAAGCGATCTGCAACCCCATCACCAGCAGCGCGATCTTCATCGTCGCCACGTTGCTGCCCGGAAACGACGCCGCCAGTCAGGTGCGCGGCTGGTGCGGCGACATCGCCGCCCTCACCCGTTCGGTCGGCAAACGCGTGCCCAACGGCAACCTGTCGTGTGTCTGCGGGTTCAGCGCCAGCGCCTGGGACTCGCTGTTCGGCAGCCCGCGCCCGGCCTCGCTGCATCCGTTTCGTGAGTTCGGCGTCGAGGGCCGCCGTGCGGTGGCGACGCCGGGGGGACATTCTGCTGCACATCCGTGCCGAGCAGATGGACCTGTGCTTCGAACTGGCCACGCAGCTGTGCAGCGCACTCAACGGCGCAATCACGGTGGTCGATGAGGTGCAGGGTTTCCGCTACTTCGACATGCGCAGCATCATCGGTTTCGTTGATGGCACCGAGAACCCGGTGGGCCGCAAGGCCGATCACTTCACACTGATCGGCAACGAAGATCCGGCGTTCGAATCCGGCAGCTATGTGCTGGTGCAGAAGTACCTGCACAAGATGCAGGCGTGGAATGCGTTGAGCGTCGAGGCTCAGGAGAAGGTGATCGGCCGCACCAAACTGGCTGACATCGAACTCGGTGAGGAGGTCAAGCCGAGCAACTCCCACAGCGCCCTGACCACCATCACCAAGGACGGCCAGGAGCAGAAGATCCTGCGCGACAACATGCCGTTCGGTCGCCCGGGGGCTGGCGAGTTCGGCACTTATTTCATCGGTTACGCGCGCTCGCCGGAACCGATCGAGCAGATGCTGGAGAACATGTTTGTCGGCAAACCTGCCGGCAACTACGACCGTTTGCTGGACTTCAGCACGGCAGTCACCGGAGGTTTGTTTTTTTGTACCATCAGCCGACTTGCTCGAAGACCTCGCGGAGCGCGAGCCCGAGCAGGCGTGACAGCGTTGTGCCACGCTCGCCCGTCACTCAGTGTGGCGCGCGCGGGATGGTTTTCAGCAGGTCTTCGGGGCTGATGTGGCCCACCACGCTGCCCGGCTGCGGCATGTTGAGGATGTGGCCTTTCATCTTGCCGATGATGTGCATCTCGCACGGCTTGCAGTCGAACTTCAGGGTCAGCACCTCGTCGCCGTGAATCAGCTGCATCGGCGCGACTTTGGTGCGCACGCCGGTCACGCCCTTGGCCTGTTTCGGGCACAGGTTGAACGAGAAACGCAGGCAGTGCTTGGTGATCATCACCGGCACTTCACCGGCCTCTTCGTGCGCCTCGTAGGCCGCATCGATCAGCTTCACGCCGTGGCGGTGATAGAAGTCGCGGGCCTTCTGGTTGTAGACGTTGGCCAGGAACGACAGGTGCGACTCCGGGTACACCGGCGGCGGCGTGGTTTCGGCCTTGCGGCTGCCACGCGGGTGCGCCGCAACGCGGGCGGCGGTCAGCGCTTCGATGACTTCACGACGCAGGGCTTTGAGCTGCGAGTTCGGAATGAAGAACGCCTGCGGTGCGTCCAGTTTCACGTCGATGGCGTGATATTGCGTAGTGCCGAGCTGGCCGAGCAGATCCTGCAATTGCTCCAGCGCCTGCTCCGGCTTGTTGGCCACACCGAATGGGCCGTTCAAGGTCACGCTGGCACTGATGCCCTCTTCACTGGTGGCGGTCAGTTCCAGTTGCTCTTCACGCAGACGCGCCACCCAGCTCAGGGCCACGCGGCGTTCGGCGGAGGTCTTCAGCAGTGCCTGTTGCCAGTTGTGGTCGAGGTTGCGGTTCAGCGGATGGTTCGGGCGCAGCTTGTACAGGCCTTCAGGCATTTCGTTCGGCTCGACGCGGTAGCGGTAGCGCTTCTCGCCGTCTTCTTCGAACTCGCCTTTCGGCTCGGCGATGTTGGCGCGGAAACCCACCACTTCACGCTTGACCAGCACGTTGAGGCCATCGCCGTTGGACAGCGGCTCCTGCGTCACCACCTGCATGTCACGCTTGCCGACTTTCTCGACGGTGCCCACTGGCAGGCCGGTGAAGGTTGGCGAGTCGAACGCGCCGATGTCGATCTTGCGATCAGTGACGAAGTAGTCGGTGCTGCCACGGTGGAAGGTCTTTTCCGGGTCCGGCAGGAAGAAATGCGCGGTGCGGCCGCTGGAAGCGCGGGCCAGATCCGGACGGTCTTCGAGCACATCGTCGAGACGCTGGCGGTAATAGGCCGTGATGTTCTTCACATAGCCCATGTCCTTGTAACGACCTTCGATCTTGAACGAGCGCACACCGGCCTCGACCAGCGCGCGGATGTTGGCGCTCTGGTTGTTGTCCTTCATCGACAGCAGGTGTTTTTCGTAGGCGATCACGCCACCCTTTTCGTCTTTGAGAGTGTACGGCAGACGGCAGGCCTGGGAGCAGTCGCCACGGTTGGCGCTGCGCCCGGTCTGCGCGTGGGAAATGTTGCACTGCCCGGAGAACGCCACGCATAACGCGCCGTGGATGAAGAACTCGATGGCAGCATCGGTTTCATCGGCGATGGCGCGGATTTCTTTCAGGTTCAGCTCGCGGGCCAGCACCAGTTGCGAGAAACCGGCCTGATCGAGGAACTTCGCCCGCTCCAGGGTGCGGATGTCGGTCTGGGTACTGGCATGCAGCTCGATCGGCGGAATGTCCAGCTCCATTACGCCCAGATCCTGAACGATCAGCGCGTCGACGCCGGCGTCGTACAACTGGTGGATCAGCTGGCGGGCCGGCTCCAGTTCGTTGTCGTGCAGAATGGTGTTGATGGTGGTGAAGATGCGCGCGTGATAACGGCGGGCAAATTCCACCAGTCCGGCGATTTCACTCACTTCGTTGCAGGCGTTGTGGCGCGCGCCGAAGCTCGGGCCACCGATGTACACGGCGTCGGCGCCGTGCAGGATGGCTTCACGGGCGATGGCCACGTCACGGGCGGGGCTGAGCAGTTCCAGGTGATGCTTGGGCAAGGACATAGTTTTTTTAGTCAGGCGGTCACGGTCAAGGCGCGCATTGTAGCCGCGAAACGCCCGAGCGGCACGCTTGTGCTGCCAAGTGGCAAATGTCCCGACGCCACTGAAAGACACATCCCCTGCGATAACCGGCTTGCCAGCGCTCAGGGCCTGTCAATTGCCGGATCGGTCGAACGTGTCCGGATCTTCGTCTTCAGGAAGATCTTCGTCCGGCTCTTCGGGAAACGTGGTGGTGTGCGCCGGGCTGTTGGGCTCAGGATGCGTGGGAACCGGGTCGAAACCGCCCTGCTCTTCACTGGGGAATCTGGGTGTGTTCATGAGGCACCTCGCAAAGAGTCGCTAAATGAAGACTCTGTACATTCGAGGTGCCGAGGGTGGTTGTCGTTCCAGTCAATCCGCAACCGTGGGTCGGCGGATCATCCGGGGATCAGGACGGCGCCTGCAAATGGCTGACTATTTCGTCCTTGACCTTCAGACGCTTCTCTTTGAGTTTTTTCAGTGCGTCGTCGCTGGGGGCGTCCGAGGTGGCCGTTTCGGCCTTGACCACGTCGGCGTCAGCCTGGGAATACTTGTTGATCAGTGAATCCAGTCGTGGATCCTGGGTGCGTTTTTGCTGGATCTCTTCCTTCGTGCAGCTCAAGTCCTGAAACAGGTCATGGGGAACCGGCATGGAACACCTCCGTCAGTTGATCGGCAGCCAACGCGACCGATGCGTCAGCCCGTATCAGAATGGCCTCGGTTGAGGGGTTCTGTCGACCACCTGTCAGATCAGCGGTGGCCGTTCGTCGCCCTGTCGTAAACGCGATCAAACCTTTGCCTGCGCCATTGCCTCCATTACATAACGTCAACAAAAACCTGTGTGGAGAAATACCAATGGACGGATTCAACCTGCGTCACCTCGTTCTCGCTGTCGCGTTGAGCAGCGGCATGGGGAGTGCCTTTGCCGCCACTTCCAACAGTTTCGTCGACAATGCCGCAGCCGGTGGCATTGCAGAGATCGAGACCAGCCGCTTGGCCCTGGAAAAAAGCCAGTCGGCCGACATCAAGGCCTTCGCCAACATGATGATCACCGACCACGGCAAGGCCAACGATGAACTGGCGAGCATCGCCAAGGCCAATGACATCGAGGTGCCGGACAGCACCACCCTGGTCAAGCAGGCCAAGGAGAAGATCCTCGACATGCGTGACGAATCCTTCGATGCGGCCTACGCCAACAACCAGGTCAAAGCCCACGAAGAAACCATCGAATTGTTCAAGAAAGAAGCGAACACGGTGACCGACGACAAGGTCAAGGGCGCCACGGAATTGAAAGCCTTCGCGCAGAAGATGTTGCCGGCGCTGGAAAAACACCTGGCGGCCGCCAAAGAGTTGCAGGCCAAGCACCCAAGCAAGTAACCCGGGCGCTGTACAACGAAAGGCCGCATGATTAATGCGGCCTTTTGTCATTTCAGCGTGATCAACCGCCGTCAGTATCGATGTCGGCATCGGTTTTCTCACCGGGCTTCGGACGATCGGGCTCAGGTTCGAAACCGGGGCTGAACTCGTTGTCGTTGTCGGTGTGTTTGTTCTTCTGGTCCACCGCAGGGTCAGCGCTCTGGACTTGTTCGCCCTCGCCCTTCGGCGGGATGGGTGAGCTCTGTCCCGGCACTTGCGGATCGATGGCCGGGTCGTTGCGATTGATCGGTTCGGCACCCGGTTGCTGCTGTTGCGATTGCTCGTTCATAGCCACCTCGTTTTTCTAATGCTGGCGCGACTCAAACCCGCCGGCCCTGAATGTTCGAAGCCGCTACACGGCCAACGTTCAAAACATCGCTGGTTTCAGGGGCGCCGACTACAGTTACCGGGGCCTTTCTTGCGCCAGATCAAAAATATCCTTGCGCAACCGAACAACTATTTTGAACGGCAAAGGTCACTGAGTTCGCACCGGTCACTTTTTACAGAACCGGCCCCCATACGCTACGGAGCAACAGGCACATGGCAGCACTGCAGAACAGCACATTCGATGCGATGAAAAACAAACAATCCCAACTGCTGAGCGAATGGATCAACGGCCTGGAAGCCAGCGGCGCCACCCGCAACCTCAAGGACCATGACCTGCAACAACAGACCAGCGAATTCCTGCAACTGGTGATCAATGGCTTGCAGGATGACAACGGCACCCACATCAATGCGCCGGGTTGGGAAGCCACCCGCCAGTTCCTCGAAAAGCTTTCCCACAGCCGCGCCCTGCTCGGTCAGGATTCGCAACAGACCGCCAGCTTCATTTTTGCGCTCAAAGGCCCGCTGTTTGCCTTGCTGCAAAGTCACTATCGCGAACAACCGGCACTGCTGGCCGAACAACTCTGGGAGATTTCCGAACTGTTCGACGCCTTCGGCATGCACACCATCCGTACCTTCCAGAAGTCCCGCGAAGCGGTGATCAAACGTCAACAGGAAGAATTGCTGGAGCTCTCCACGCCAGTGGTCAAGCTGTGGGATGGCGTGCTGGCGCTGCCGATGATCGGCACCCTGGACTCGCAACGCACCCAGGTGGTGATGGAATCCCTGCTGCAACGCATCGTCGACACCGGTTCGGAAATCGCCATCATCGATATCACTGGCGTCCCCACCGTGGATACCCTGGTCGCGCAACACCTGCTGAAAACCGTGACCGCGATTCGCCTGATGGGCGCCGACTGCATCATCAGCGGCGTGCGTCCGCAGATCGCCCAGACCATCGTGCACCTGGGTCTGGACCTGCAAGGCGTGGTCACCAAAGCCAATCTGGCCGATGCATTGAAACTCGCGCTTACCCGCCTGGGCATCAGCCTCGGCAAAGCGGTCTGAGCCGATGGAGCGTATTCCGATTCTTCAAATGGGCGACTTTCTGCTCGTCACCATCCAGGTCGACATGCATGACCAACTGGCCCTGACCCTGCAGGACGACCTGTCCGAGCGCATCAGCAGGACGTCGGCGCGCGGTGTGTTGATCGACATCTCGGCGCTGGACATGGTCGACTCGTTCATCGGGCGGATGATCGGCACCATCTCCGGCCTGTCAAAAATCATGGACGCCGAAACCATGCTGGTAGGCATGCAACCCGCCGTGGCAATTACCCTGGTCGAACTCGGCCTGACCCTGCCCGGCGTCAGCACCGCGCTGAACGTCGAGCGCGGAATGAAACTGCTGCAGGAACGAGTACGCCAACAATGACCGTACGCAGCAGCGGTACTCAACCGATCAGCATCGAGCAGGACGTGGTGCTCGCCCGGCAGACGGCGCGCAAACTGGCCACCGAATGCGGCATGCGGCTGATCGACCTGACCAAACTGGTGACGGCGGTTTCAGAGCTGGCGCGCAACACCATGGTCTACGGCGGTGGCGGCGACATGGATTGGCAGATCCTCGACGAAAACGCACGTGTCGGCCTGCGCCTGACTTTTCGCGATGAAGGCCCGGGCATTCCCGACATCAAACTGGCGATGACCGATGGCTGGACCTCCGGCAGCGGTCTGGGCCTGGGGCTTACGGGCGCGAAACGGCTGGTCGATGAATTCGAACTGGACACCGAGCCCGGCAAGGGCACTCGAATAACGATCACCCGATGGACATGAATATCGCTGGGTCGCTGACCCAGGTGCTGCTGATCGAAGACAGCAGCCAGATCGGCCACGCCCGGCGCACCGCGCAACGGCTCGCCGAGCAACATGGCTTCGATGCGACCGAAGCCGGACGTGTGGCACTGGTCGCCACCGAACTGGCCAGTAATGTGCTCAAGCATGCCAGCCGTGGCGAGTTTCATCTGCGGCTGCTACCGCGAACCGGCGGCTTCGGCATCGAAATGCTTGCGGTCGATCGCGCTCAAGGCTTTGACCTGGACGCGTGCCTGACCGATGGCTTTTCCACCGGTGGCACCCAGGGCATCGGGCTGGGCGCCGTGGCGCGCCAGACCGACGTGTTTGACGTTTATGCCGACACCCGTGGCGCGGTGCTGCTGGCGCGTTTGTATCCACGCGCAGACCGACAGCCCGACCTGCGTTACGGCGTCAGCCAGCACTCACTGCACAACGATCCGGCGTGCGGCGACACCTGGCACCTGGCGTACAACGGTGCCAACGTCAGTGCGCTGATCATCGACGGCCTCGGCCACGGTGAAGACGCCGAGCGGGCGGCCAAGGCCGGCGAACAGGTGTTCGCCCAGAGCCCGTTCGCCAGCCCGGTGCTGCTGATGGAGGACATGCACCGCGACATGATCGGCAGCCGCGGGGGTGCTGCCGCGTTCGCGCAGTTCAATGCCGCCCGCGACGGCCTGACCTATACCGGCGTGGGCAACATCGGCGCCAGCCTGATCAGCGCCGACAAGTCGCGCGGGCTGGCCTCTCACCCGGGGATCGTCGGCGGCCAATACCGGAAAGCCCAGCCCTTTGACTATGCTCACGTGAACGGACATCTATTGATCATGTACAGCGACGGCCTGCAGTCCCGTTGGAATCTTCAAGACTACCCCGGTCTGGTGCACCGCCATCCCGCCGTGATAGCCAGCGTCCTGCACCGCGATTTCTGTCGCGGACGCGACGACGTAACGGTGCTGGTCGTTGCCCTGGAGGCCGCCCATGGCTGAGTCGCCCACCCTGAACGCGGCGGAGCAGGCTGCGCTGATCGCCCAGTTGCAAAGCGAGACCGCCGCCCTGCGCGACGAACTCGACGAAACCAACCAGGGCGTGCTTGCGCTTTACGCCGAGCTCGACACCCAGGCCGAACAACTGCGCCAGGCTTCGGATCTGAAAAGCCGTTTCCTGTCGTACATGAGCCATGAGTTCCGCACGCCGCTGGGTTCGATCCTGAGCGTCAACAGTTTGCTCGCCGACGAGCTCGACGGCCCGCTCAGCCCCGAGCAGCACAAAACAAGTGGCGTTCGTCAGCAGCGCCGCCCGGGAACTGAGCGACATGGTCGATGACCTGCTCGATCTGGCGAAAATCGAAGCCGGACGAATCAGTATTTCTCCGGCGTGGTTCGACATGTTCGATCTGTTCAGCGCGTTGCGCGGCATGTTCCGGCCGATCGTCGATGCATCGGCGGTTGATCTGATTTTCGAAGAGCCGGTCGGATTGCCGCGCCTGTACACCGACGACAAGAAACTCGCGCAGATCCTGCGCAATTTCATTTCCAACTCGCTGAAATTCACCACCCGTGGCGAAGTCCGGGTCTCGGCGCGCCTGGAAGGTGCGGACAAAGTACGTTTTGCCGTCAGCGACACCGGCATCGGTATCGCGCCGGAGCTGCATGGTGCATTGTTCGAGGACTTTTCTCAGGTCGACTCGCCATTGCAGAAACGCCTGCGCGGCACCGGTCTCGGCCTGTCGCTGTGCAAGCGCTTTGCCGCCCTGCTCGGCGGCGAGGTCGGAATGGACAGCAAGCCAGGGGTCGGCTCGACCTTTTTCGTGATCATTCCACTGGCGCTCGCCCTGGAGAATGTCGATGAAACGTGACATCCGTCTGCTGATCGTCGACGACAACGTCGCCACTCGCTACGCCTTGCGCCGGCGTCTGGAGCGCCATGGCTATGAGGTGCTGGAGGCCGGTACCGGCAGCGAAGGCCTGACACTGATCGCCAGCCAAGCGCTCGATGCCCTGATCCTCGACGTTAATCTGCCGGACATGAGCGGTTTCGATATCGTGCGCATCCTGCGGGCCGATGCACACACCGCGCTGCTGCCGGTGATCCATGTGTCTGCCGCGTCGATCCAGACCGGCGACATCATCACCGGGCTGGACGCCGGGGCGGATGCTTACCTGATTCACCCGGTGGACCCGGACGTGCTATTGGCGACCCTGCGCACTTTGCTGCGAGTGCGTGATACCGAAAATGCGCTGCGTGAGAGCGAGGCCCGGTTCCGCGAGATTTTCGTCAATGTCTCGGCGCCGATTGCCGTGCTCGATGCCAACCTGAAAGTGCATGAATGCAACCATGCCTTCACGCAAATGATTCAGGACAACCGCAACCCGCACACCCTCAGCGAATGCTTCGACGATGACCAGGGCGCGATCCTCGACGAGTTGCGCCTGCGACTGGTCGATGGCGAGCGCTGGAAAGGCACGTTGAACATGCGCGTACAGGGCGAGATTCGCGAAACCGAGTGGCAGATTTCGCCGTACCGCACGCCGCAGCTCAGCCTGGTATTCGTCGAAGACGTCACCGAGCATCGCCACCGCGAACGCTCGCACTTGGCACAGCTGGACGACACCACCACACAACTGGCCAAGGAAGTCGCCGAGCGCGTGCGTGCCGAATCGCAGCTGCTGCAAGTGCAGAAAATGGACGCGCTGGGCAAGCTCACCGGAGGCATTGCCCACGACTTCAACAATCTGCTGACCGGGATCATCACCAGTCTGGAACTGATCCAGAAACGCGTGGCCGATGCGCGTCCGGACAAGGTGCAGTTCTACGCCGAAGCCGCACTGAATTCGGCGATGAGCGCCGCGTCACTCACTCATCGCCTGCTGGCCTTCGCTCGCCAACAGCCATTGGATACCCGACCGGTAGACATCAATGAGCAAGTGCGCTCGCTGGAAGAGTTGCTGATGCGCACCATCGGTGAACGCATCACGCTCAAACTTGAGCTGACCAACAAACCGGCGATTGCCCTGGTCGATCCGGTGCAGTTGGAAAGCGCGGTGCTGAATCTGGTGATCAATGCCCGGGATGCGCTGCCCAGAGGCGGCAATATCTGGGTCAACACCTATGCGGCATATTCCCACGGCGACCCGAACCTGGCCGATGGTGCGTATGTGGCGTTGTCGGTGCGCGATGACGGCACCGGTATCGAGCACAGTGTGATCGACAAAGTGTTCGATCCGTTCTTCACCACCAAACCGCTGGGTCAGGGGACCGGTCTGGGGTTGTCGACGATCTACGGTTTCGCCCGCCAGTCCGGCGGCGATGCGCACATCCGCAGCGTGGCACGGCGCGGCACCGAAGTGACCCTCATGCTGCCGGCGACCAACGACCCGACCGGGGCGGATATCCCGGCACCGAAAGTTGATCCGCAGGGCGCCGGTGAACATGTCCTGATTGTCGAAGACATGCCGGCGGTGCGCATGTTCGTCACCGAAGTGCTGGAGGATGCAGGTTACCGCTGCACCCAGGCGGCGGATATCGAAACCGCGCTGGAGCGCTTGCAGAATGATCCGACCATCGACCTGTTACTGAGCGACGTTGGCCTGCCGCGCATGAGCGGTCGTGAACTGGCGGACGTGGCGCGGGGCTGGCGTGAAAGCCTGCCGATTCTGTTCATGACCGGTTATGCCGAGACCGCGATCAATCGCCAGGTATTTCTGGGCAGCGGCATGGAAATGCTGGTCAAGCCATTCCAGATCAGCGAACTGCTGGACAAGGTCCGGCGCACGCTTGATGGTGCCTGACACACCGCCATCGCCAGCAGGCTGGCGCCCACAAGGTTCATGTTCACCCGATAACCTGTGGGAGCGGGTTTGCCCGCGATGGCGTCGGCACATTCAGCCTCTCATTGCCTGACCTTCCGCTATCGCTGGCAAGCCAGCTCCCACAGGACTGATGCCATCCGCAGGTGTTGTGAACACCGCAAAAAACTGTGGGAGCGGGCTTGCCCGCGATGGCGKCGGCACATTCCGCCTCTCATTACCTGACCTTCCGCTATCGCTGGCAAGCCAGCTCCCACAGGACTGATGCCATCCGCAGGTGTTGTGAACACCGCAAAAAACTGT
>NZ_JABULD010000728.1:0-6236 GCF_014060985.1 Pseudomonas sp. MD195_PC81_125 | reverse complement strand
CGAAGTTGACTGCGAAGATTTTTGATCCAAAAGTGGTATAAGGTCCGATAGGTATTGTCATGCGTCCTCAACCAAAGACCTTCCAACACTGCTAGATAAGCAGCCAGCCCGACGGTAACTGCCGGGAACAGGATGTGGAATGAAACGGTGAAAGCGAACTGCATTCGCGCGAGGTCAAGAGCTTGAAGATCGAACATATCGTGGCCTCCTAATGGCAATTTCGTATCAATAGAGGAAGCGTCTTGTCAGTGTCGACTCACCAAGCACCGCCCCCCTCGGGATTTCGCTTGAAGCGCGAGAAATTTTTCTGCTGATGCCGAACGTTGCGCAACTGACGCGCTGGGTGATTTCCCAGTCCACGGGCGACAAAACCTTGCCGTATTTCGATCCGTTGGATGGCGGCGTCTACGCCAAAATATTGATATTGCTAGAGTCACCCGCGCGAACGGTCAGTCGTGCACGGTATGTCTCACGAGACAATCCGGGGCCTGCACAACGCAACCTCAAAAGTTTCATGGAACAGGTTGGGTTGGAACGCCGAGAGACCGTTATCTGGAATCTATATCCTTGGCTGCCCGATCTTGAAAAGCCCAAGGCGTCGCTCCGCAGGGCGCAAATTGAGGAGGGAATTGAGAAGCTAATCACGCTGCTTCCGCATTTTCCTGATCTCGCGACTGTCGTATTTGCCGGACGTGTCGCTCAGCAGGCGATGCTGCGGGTTCGACACGCCTTTCCCGATATCTCATTGCTCGAGATGCCACACCCCAGCCCGCTTTCTGTTTGCACTCACCCGAGTGTTCGGCAACGCATCCTATCCACGCTGCGTGACGCCAAACAGTCGATTGAGTAGCCAAAGGTTCAGGGTTTGCTCATCTTGTTCAGCGAGGCGATGCAGGGCGAGATGAACAAGTTGCCGCGATACGCGCCTACCAAAGTTTTGGCCGCGACGATGATCCACATGATCGCAAGCAGCAATACCAGTACCACGCCCACAAAATTGAAGAACGCGAGGTGCAACATGGAGCCCAATTTAAGGGTAGTCACCGCATACACGCCTAGCGGAAAGGTGAAACCCCACCAGCCGAGGTTGAAAGGAATACCCTCCCTGAAGTAGCGACCGGTAATCAGCAGCGCCAAAACCATCCACCACAATCCAAGCCCCCAAAACAGCACACCACCGATCAAGCCAATGCCCTCGGCAACGCCTCCGATGCCGGCCATTCCATGAGCGGCGAAGATCGCCGGAGCGTCGCTGCCGAGTACCAGCATCCCCAACGCACCAGTACCAATGGGCCCTAATGAAAGCCAGCTCGATGCCGCCATGCTCTCATGAGGCAATTTATGCAATGCCATGCGCAGCAGCAGAATCACCAGAATACTCAAGGCAACGGGCACTGAGTATGCCCATAGCACGTAGCTGGTGATCAACAGGGTGAACTGTGCACTCGCATCAGCAAGGTGCGGCGCCAGTAGCCCACCACTGGCGGCGGCTACCTCGGCCGCAACCACAGGTAGCAGCCATACTGCTGTCATCTGGTCGATACTGTGCTGCTGGCGGGTAAACATCATGAACGGGATCAGAACCCCGCACGCCAACGCCATGGCGACATCGATCCACCACAGGACTTCAGCTAAAGCGACAACCCCATCCCCCCAGCGTGGCAAGCCATAAAGGAGAAATCCGTTGATGATTGTCGCCAGCCCCATGGGGATGGTTCCAAAAAACATCGACACGGTGGAGTGACCGAAGATCTGTTTGGCTTCATTAAAGAACAGGGCCCAGCGGCTTGCGTACAACACCGTAAAGAGGCAAAACAACGCGATATTGAAAAACCACAAGGCTTCACCTAACACTTTGGGCCACTGCGCGGCAAATGGCAGTTGGCCCAAAGCCAGAGCCAGAATCCCGGTGCCCATCGTGGCGGCGAACCAGTTAGGTGTGAACTGCCGGATCGCTTCTCGTGGATTGGACAATGCTGCCAGTGGATGGCTGCCGCCCATAATCGCTGCGAGTCGTGTATCACTCATTTTCGCGCTCCCGCTTCAGTGTTCATTCAATGTGACTTGCCTGAAGTATAGCTTGATGAGGTTAGCGGCTAAACGGATAGTATAGGTTTACGTTACCTGTTAAAGAGGTAGAAAATTGAAGTTAAGCCTACGTCAATTGCAGATCTTCTGCGCCATTGCGCAACAGGGCAGCACCACCAGCGCGGCCATCGCTGTGTCACTTTCGCAATCGGCCACCAGCGCCGCACTCAACGAGTTGGAAAGCGCCTTGGATACCCGGCTTTTCGATCGCGTAGGCAAACGCTTGGTGTTAAACAATAACGGCCAAGCATTACTGCCCCAGGCCAGAAGCATGCTTGAGAACGCGTTGCAGATAGAAAACAGCTTCCTTCCAGGGCATGCAGAGCTGAAGACTCGCTTGCGGGTAGGCTGTAGTACCACTATAGGCAACTATGTTTTGCCATTGATACTTGGCGAGTTACGCCAATCGGCTCCGCACCTGCGGGTCGATGTTGATATGGCCAACAGCATGGCTATCGCCCGGAAGGTCGCAGATTTCGAGATTGATATGGGACTGATTGAGGGACCGTGCCACTTGCCCGAACTGAGTGCCGAACCTTGGCTTGTAGATGAACTGCTCATTGTAGCGGGCCAACGTCACCCTTTAGCACTCAAGTCGCAGGTCACCCTTGATGACCTGCGTACTGCTGAGTGGCTTCTCCGCGAACCTGGCTCGGGCACTCGGGAGGAAGTCGAACAGTTGCTGTTGCGTCACCTGCACGACCTCGCTGAAACCCGCCAGATCGGCAGCTCAGAAGCCATCAAACACGTCCTTGCACAAGGCATCGGCATCAGTTGCCTGTCGAGCTGGGTCGTTCGGGATCTGCTGACTTCTCAAGACCTGATTGAACTGCCGCATGCGTTGCCTGGGCTGAGCCGGCGCTTTTTTCTGATCCGCCACCGGGAAAAATTCATCTCGTCCGGACTTGAACGGTTCTGGCAAAGTTGCACTCAGTTTGCGAGCCAAAGCTAACGAAATCTATTTGAAAAGTAGGTAACTACTACCACAACAACTTGTTTTCGGAATTTATCCCAAGCGCTTAAGGTCAACTCATTGTCTAGCAGCAATCAGCGAGCTGCATTTGCCAAGGCGCAATCTCACGCCTGGCTGCCCCTTGTGAGGAACCTCTGATGAATGTGATCAAGAAAACAGTGACTGCACTGGCGTTGGGTATCGCGCTCGCCGCATCAATGAGTGCGTCGGCAGCGGAAGATCGCTGGACCTTCGATGGTGATATTCATAACAACTCACTGGCTGTCAGCCCTGACGAATCGACAGCCGTAGTCTCCTACAGTCAGCGTCCTGACGTGGTGGTCTACGACTTGAAAACCGGCAAGGTTCGTCAGGTTCTCACCGGCTATATCACGCCACGCAACATTGTCTTTTCTCCAAACGGCGATGTGTTCTACCTTTCCGACAGCAGCTTAGGGGTCGTTCGTAAGATCGACACCAAAACATTAAAAGTCATCGCAGATCTTCCGTTAGGTGCAGGTGCTTTTGGTACCACGCTCAGCAAGGATGGGAGCCTGCTCTACGTCAACAACGAGGCCGCCAGCACCTTGTCGGTTATTGACCTTGATCACCAACGACCAGTAGCTGTGGTACCTGGCTTCTCCCAACCGCGCCAAGGCATCCGAGTAAGCCCTGACGGCAAAACCGTCTATGTCACCAACTTTCTTGGCGACAAAATCACCCTGGTCGACAGCAAGACCAATAAGATCGAAGGTGAGATCACTGGCTTCAACAAGTTGCGCGCCATCTCCATATCGGCCGACGGCAATACGCTGTACGCGGCTAACAGCGGCAGTAACAGCATCGCAGTTGTCGACACTCAAAAACGCGCTATCACAACCACCGTTATGGTGGGCAAAGACCCCTACGGTGCAGCCCTGACTCCAGACGGACTGCACGTCTACTCGGGTAACCTGGGTGACAACACCCTGTCAGTGATAGACACCAAAACGCTGAAAGTGACGACCACTGTGACCGGTTTGAAGGCACCCCGCCAGGCCATTGTCTTCACCAAAGACAAGTCGAAGGCTTATGTCCTCAACGAGGACCTGAGCATCTCCACCGTCGATCTCGCCAGCAACAAGGTGGTATCGACGCTCAAGGCTGACTGATCGAAACAACGCAGGCCTTCTCGAGGGCCTGCTGATACTCCACGACCTGGTGAATAATAATGAATGGAAGTGATGAGTTCTGGATGATGAATCGCCGTCGTTTACTCGGGTTGGCCACTAGCGCTGGTCTCGCTAGCCTGCTTCCGCGCCAAGCCCTTTCTGGAACGGACTTGGCGCAACTAGATAGGATCGAATCCGCAGAGTCCGAACGACGCCTTGTACGTTTTCCAGAGAAAACGGGACTGATTCTGATTACTGATCGTCCGCCGCAGTTGGAAACGCCGCTGCATTATTTTCGCCAGGACCTGACGCCTAACGAAGCCTATTTTGTTCGGTGGCATCTGTCGGGGTATCCAACTCAGGTCGATACGCGAACCTTTCGACTGCGTCTCGATGGCCAGGTTGCCAATCCTCAGTCTTTTTCTCTTGATGCCTTGGTCAACGAGTTCGAGCCCGTGACACTGGTGGCCATGAACCAATGTTCAGGCAATGCCAGAAGCTTGTTTGGTCCTAAACCTCCTGGTGGGCAATGGCAATTTGGCGCGATGGGAAATGCACAGTGGACAGGCGTTCGCCTCAAGGACCTCCTTGATCGTGCAGGTGTTAAAGCAGGAGCAGTCGAGGTGGCAATTTCTGGGCTGGATGAGTCGCCAATGCCAGGCTTGCCAAAGATCGTGAAGTCATTGAAGTTTGACCATGCCAATGATGGTGATGTGATGGTTGCATACGCAATGAATGGCGCACCACTGCCGATGCTCAATGGCTTTCCATTGCGCTTAGTGGTACCCGGTTGGTACGCGACTTACTGGATTAAATCATTGGCTCACATTGAGGTGCTAGATAAACCTTTAAGCAATATTTGGATGAACCAAGCCTACCGAATTCCTGATAATCCAGAGATCAACGAGGAGCCAGGAAACCTCTCCAAGAAAACGGTACCCATCAACCGCTTTGTCACTCACTCCGTATTCGTACGTCCAGAACCCGAAGAACTATTGCTTGTAAATCATCCATACATGCTAGAGGGCTTAGCCAATGATGGCGGCGATGGTATCGCTCGGGTTGAGGTTTCAGTTGACGGCGGGCGTACTTGGGCAGATGCGACGCTCGACCCCGAGATCGGCCGGTTCTCTTGGCGTCGGTGGCGCTTCGTATGGACCCCCCTTGACAAAGGCCGATACACGTTCAAGGTCCGCGCCACCAACCGCGCCGGGCAAGGTCAACTGACCACCCAGTGGAATCGGGGAGGCTATGCGCGCCGGGTTATCGAACAAACCACTGGAATGGTGGTGTGAGATGACGACATTTCTCCAGCCTAGAATGCTCTTTTTTGCCTTGATGTGTAGCCTACCTATTTGGATACCAAGCGCCTTTGCGGCCGAGGAACCGAAGGTCGATTTTGGTGCTCCCGTGCACTCAATCACTGTTCCCCACGACGAGCCCTACTTGCCGGACGGTCCGGGGCGCAGCGAATTTCTGGCACAATGCGTGATCTGCCATTCTCCTCGTTACGTTACCAACCAACCTGCATTTCCGCGTAAAACCTGGGCGGCTGAGGTCGCCAAAATGCGCGACGAATATGGAGCGCCCATCCCCGACGAAGCCGTACAACCAATCATCGATTATCTGATGTTCTTCAATGGCAAGGAGACACCATGAGTGATCCTGTTCGCGACACATCGGCCCATGGGATTTCCCGAACTGCATTGGCTATGTTGATTGGTGTATTGGCGCTCGGCACGTTGATATCTTGGAAGGTCATCGGCACCCACGGCGCCTCGGATATCACCCGACGAGGAGATGCTCTCCCGTCGCGAGTGGACTCAACAGATAAGGTCGAGTTGACCACTGCATTGGTCGGCGCAGGCGCAATTGTGGTCCAACAGCGTTGCGCAGGGTGTCATGACGCGACTCAACGTTCGGTAGGTCCTAGCTGGAATGCAGTCCTTGCACGATATAAATCTGTAATTGGGACGAAGCCGCTTAATCACGAAGCATTGGCTGTCATGGTCGCTGCCATTTCCCATCCCCAACCAGGATGGGAT
>NZ_JABULD010000109.1:0-10561 GCF_014060985.1 Pseudomonas sp. MD195_PC81_125 | reverse complement strand
AGATCAAAAAGATCGCACCTTCGGCAGCTCCTACGGGGATCGGGGGTGTCAGCGAAGGCGTTCAAGCATCTGGTAATACCACATCCCCGCCGCCAGCAACGGATTGCCCAGTAAATCCCCCATCGGCACCCGAATGTGTTGGCACTGCGCAAAGGTGTCGAACTGTTCCATCTGCCCGGTGATCGCCCGGCTCATGATTTGGCCCATGATGTGCGTCGTCGCGATGCCGTGTCCCGAGTATCCCTGGCAATACCAGACGTTGTCCGAGAGCTTGCCCAGTTGCGGGATGCGGTTGATCACGATGCCCATCGCGCAGCTCCACTGGTAGTCGATCTGCACCCCTTTGAGCGCCGGGAAGGTCTGCTCGATGCACGGGCGCAGTTCGGCGGCGATGTCCCGTGAGTCCTTGCCGCTGTAGTTCGCGCCGCCACCGAACAGCAGGCGCCCGTCGGCGGTGAGGCGGTAGTAGTCGAGGACGAAACGGCAGTCGTACACCGCGAGGTCTTCGGGGTTGATCTGCCGCGCCAGATCACCCAGCGGCGCGGTGGTGACGATGCCGCCCATGGCCGGGAAAATCTTGCCCTTGAGCTGGCCCGGTTCGAGCTTGTGATAGACGTCGCCGGCGAGCATCACCTGATTGGCGTCGATCTGGCCGTGGGCGGTGCGCACGCCCGGATTCTTGCCGTGAATGATTTCCAGCACTTCACTGTTTTCGAAGATCAGCGCACCGAGACTCTCCGCCGCCCGCGCTTCGCCGATGCACAGGTTGAGTGGGTGCAGGTGCATGTTGCGGGTGTTCTTGATCGCGCCGTGGTAGAGGTCGCTTTGCAGCACGTCCCGCACCTGGCTGCGGTCGAGCAGGCTGACCTCGGCGCCCAGTCCGCGGCGCACGGCTTCGTCGTAATCATTGCGCAAACCGTCCATGTGGCTCGGTTTGTAGGCGGCGTGCAGGTGACCGTGCTTGAGGTCGCACCGGATGCCATATTTCTCGACCCGCTGCCGGATGATTTGATGCCCGCGCCAGCGCAGGTGCCAGATGAAATCGTCGACCTCATCGCCGAGTTTCGGGCGCATCTGTTTGCGCATTGCACCGTCGCCGGAAAGGCTGCCGGTGACTTGACCGCCATTACGCCCGGTGGCGCCCCAGCCGATCTTGTTGCTCTCGACGATGGCGACTTTCAGGCCTTTTTCGGCGAGTTCGACGGCGGTGGCAACGCCGGTGAAACCGCCGCCGATGATCACCACATCAACCTGGTGTCGGCCCTGCAGGGTCGGGTAATCGGTGTTCTGGTTGAGGGTGGCGGTGTAGTAGGAATTGCAGCGTTGGCTCATGTCGGTGTCCACACAAATTCTTTGGTTATACGCGGTCACTTGTGGGAGCGAGCCTGCTCGCGAAGGCGTCGTCACATTCAACCTATTAAGTGACTGACACACCGCTTTCGCGAGCAGGCTCGCTCCCACAGGAGATTAGTGGTGAGGCTTCAGGCTTCGGTCAGGTACCAACGCCAGTCCTGCTCACCCACCTCGGCCATGAACTGCCGGTACTCGGCACGCTTCACCGCCAGGTACACGCCAAGAAATTCCTGGCCCAGGGCATCCCGCGCCCACGCAGAATTTTCCAGCGCCTGCAGCGACGTCAGCCAGTCGGTCGGCAGCAATTCCTTGGCCTGCGCATAGCCGTTGCCCTCGACCGGCGCACCCGGATCGAGGTCTTCACGAATACCACGATGGATCCCGGCAAGGATCGCTGCCGCCGCCAGATACGGATTGGCGTCGGCGCCGCAGATGCGATGTTCGATATGCCGGGTGTTGGCCGGGCCGCCCGGTACGCGAAGGCTGACAGTGCGATTGTCGACGCCCCAGGTCGGCGCCAATGGCGCGTAGCTGTTGGCCTGGAACCGGCGGTAGGAGTTGGCGTTGGGGCAGAACAGCAGCAGCGTATCGAGCAGCGAGGCGAGCATGCCGCCAATCGCCGTGCGCAGCAGCGGGGTGCCGGCCGGATCCTCGGCGGCGAACAGGTTGCGTCCTTCGCCATCGGCAAGGCTGACGTGCATGTGCATGCCGGTGCCGGCCAGATCATCGAACGGCTTGGCCATGAACGTCGCTTGCATGCCGTGCTTGTGCGCCACCGCTTTGACCAGACGTTTGTAGCGCACTGCCTGATCCATCGCGACCAGTGCGTCGCCGTGTTCAAGGGTGATTTCCACCTGGCCTGGCGCATATTCCGAGATCGCCGTGCGCGCCGGAATGCCGTGCAGTTTGCAGGCACCGTAGAGGTCGGCGAGGAACGGTTCGATCTGCTCCAGTTCGCGCAAACCGTAGACCTGAGTGTGTCGCGGTCGGCCGCCATCGGCATCCAGCGCCGGTTGCGGACGGCCGTTGTGATCGCGTTTGGCGTCGAGCAGATAGAACTCCAGTTCGCACGCCATCACCGGGTGATAACCCTTGGCCTTGAGGCCGTCGATGACCTTGATCAGCAGATGACGCGGGTCGGCGATGCTCGCTGGCATCCCCTCGGTCGGGTGCATGCTGACCTGCACCGCCGCGGTGGGAATCTGCCGCCACGGCAGGCGCACCAGACTGCCTTCGAGCGGGTAGGCGCGGCAGTCGATGTCGCCGACGTCCCCACACCAGCCCGGAGTTTTCCACGTCCTCGCCCTGCACAGTCAGGCCGAGGATGGTGCTGGGTAGCGGGCGACCGCTCTGGTACACGGCAAGCAGTTCTTCACGGTGCAACAACTTGCCGCGTGGCACGCCGTTGGCATCGAGGATGAACAGCTCGATCATGTCGATATCGGGGTTTTGTTCAAGGAACAGGCGTGCGTCTTCGATGGCTGCGAATTTCATGGTCAATCACTCACGATGGCGCCGCGCAGGCGCGCAGAATCTGGCCGGACACGACGCGGTAAACAGGCGTGGGTGTCCTGGCAGGGATATCAAAAAGAAAAAAGTATTTCGCTAATGCCCGGCAGTCGGAAGTGACACTGAACCTGTGGTGAGGGGATTTATCCCCGACGGCGCGCGTAGCGGGCCAAAAAGATAGGGACTGCTGCGCAGTCCATCGGGGATAAATCCCCTCAACACAATGGATCTTTTCTGACTGTCGGAATCAGCAGGCGATATCCGGCGGGCGTGCGGAGTGACGCAGCTTGGAACGGCGCAGGGCCATGGGGAGATTGACGATGCGATTCATGCGCGGCCCCTGTGACAGAGGGCGCACACAGCGGAGACGTTCAACCTTTCTGGTTGTTGTGGTGACGTACTCATAACGCGTGTTTCCGTTGGCGGAAAGCGTCGGTGGCGGGGCAGACCCGCCGACCGGTGTGCCCGGATAGTAAGGGGCAATCTGCGGGTGTGTAAACCGCTGATTGCGCCCCGGCACCGTTGGACGACGTTCAGTGCAGCAGGTGAAAGCCCAGCCCGGCAAGGGCGCAAACGATCAACACTTCGATTACCCCCGCGCTTGAAAATGAACAGCGCCAACGCCGCCAGCAGCGCCAGCCCGATCAAAAACAGATCCGGATGCCCGGCGAAACCGCTTGGCCAGAACACGTGATAAGCGAAGAAACACGCCAGGTTGAGGATCACCCCGACCACCGCCGCGGTGATCGCGGTCAGCGGTGCGGTGAATTTCAGTTCGTTGTGGGTCGACTCCACCAGCGGCCCGCCGGCGAGGATGAACAGAAACGAAGGCAGGAAGGTGAACCAGGTCACCAGCGTCGCCGCCAGTGCACCGGCGGCGAATGCATGTTCCGCACCGAACGCCGGTTGCACGTAACCGCCGATGAAACCGACAAACGCCACCACCATGATCAGCGGGCCGGGTGTGGTTTCGCCGAGGGCGAGGCCGTCGATCATCTGCGTCGGCGTCAGCCAGCCGTAGTGCCCGACCGCGCCTTGATAGACATACGGCAATACCGCGTAAGCACCACCGAAGGTCAGCAGTGCGGCTTTGGTGAAGAACCAGCCCATTTGCGTGAAGGTGCCGTCCCAGCCGAACAGCGCGGTCAGCAGGCCCATCGGCAAACACCATAACGCCGCGCCGATCAACAGCAGGCGCCACAGCTTTGGCAGGCTGAATCGCGCATGCTCAGGCGTCGGCGTGTCGTCATCGATCAACGCCGGGCCGAAGGATTTGGCACTGCTGCGCTGACCGCCGTTGTTGAAGCGCTGTGGCGCCAGTCGCCCGCCGAGATAACCGATCAGTGCCGCCCCGAGCACGATCAGCGGGAACGGTAGATCAAAGGCGAAGATCGCCACGAATGACGCCCCCGCGATGGCCCACAGCCAAGCGTTTTTCAGCGCCCGCGAGCCGATGCGGTGCGCCGCGTGCAAGACAATCGCGGTCACCGCCGGTTTGATCCCGTAGAAGATTCCGGCGACCACCGGCACGTCGCCGAAGGCGATGTACAGCCACGACAGCGCAATCAGAATAAACAGCGACGGCAGCACGAACAGCGCCCCGGCGATCACCCCGCCCCAGGTGCGATGCAACAGCCAGCCAATGTAGGTCGCCAGTTGCTGGGCCTCGGGGCCGGGCAGCAACATGCAGTAGTTGAGCGCATGCAGAAACCGTCGCTCGGAGATCCAGCGCCGGCGCTCGACCAGTTCCTGATGCATGATCGCGATCTGCCCGGCCGGGCCGCCGAACCCGATGCAGCCGAGCTTGAGCCAGAAGCGCCAGGCCTGGCGCAGCGTTACGGGAGCGGGTCTGGGCAAATCTTCGGGTGAGGTGTTCAAGCGCGGCGCCTGCGGTGGATGTTGTCGGAGCCGCTATCTAAGCAGTTTTTTTGTTCAAGTGTGGTGTCAGGCTTGGCCCTTTCCAAACAACTTGCGTGCCTCGGCGAAGCACTTCTCGGCGATCGCCGAACGCGGTTCGGTCTTGCGCATCACCAGCCCCAGCGGTGCCAGCACACTGGCATCCGGCAATTGCATGAACGACAGGTGTTCGATCGGTTCTTCCAGCCCGCTGTCCAGCGGCATGATCGAGCAACAGAAGCCCTGATGAATGGCCTGTAACAGCTGATAGGTCGAATCGCTTTCCAGGATCGGCTGCGGATTGAGGCCGCGACTGCGGAAACTCAGGTCGATGGATTTGCGGTAATGCATGCCGGTGGTGATCATCCCCAGCGGCAGTTCGGCGGCGTCCTCCCAACTGATGTCCGAGCCTTCGAAATGGAAGTGGCGGTTGTCGTAAAGCAGCCCGACGCGGGTTTCGCCAATCTCGAAAAAATCGAAATAGTTAGGGTTGACGTGGTCGAGGTAGCACACGCCCAAGTCCAGTTGATTGTTGCCAAGCTCGGCGATGATCTCGTCGGAACTCCCCGACGACAGACTGAATTTCAACTCGGGATACGTGCCGGACAAGCTCTGGATGTAAGTGATCGGGTTGAAGTTGCTCAACGGCACCAGGCCCAGGCGCAGGCTGCCGACCAGTTGCCCGCGGCACGCTGCGGCTTCGGCAAACAGGCCGTCATGCGCGGCCAGCAGCGTGCGGGCCCAGGCCAGCACTCGTTCGCCGGCCTCGGTAAACCCTTCAAAGCGCTGGCCGCGATTGACCAGCACCAGATCCAGCTCATCTTCCAGATTGCGCAGACGCATCGACAGGGTCGGCTGGGTAATGTGGCAGCGGGCGGCGGCCTGGCCGAAGTGTCGGGTTTCGTCCAGCGCGATCAGGAACTTGAGTTGTTTGATGTCCACGATGGCACCTGCTCGTTGAGAAATCGGATTGAGTATCGACGCAGCGGCGCGCAGCGCACGAAAAACGCGAGGTGCGACGATCTCACCTGACGGTATGTGCGCCGGATCGGAAGAATTGAATAGCCTGTCGATCCGCTCTGGCGCCCATGGTTTCAAAGGCGTTGGCCGAGGTCAACGGCGCCGATAGAGCAGATCGATCATGGGGTGGGTCAGAGTGATCAGACCGTACTTGCGGGGGGGAGCGAGATCAGCTCAGCACATAGTCCACCGGCAGCAGCATTGCTGGAAGGTCGGCCACGCCCAGTTCGCTGAGGACGTCACGCTCGATGGTGCGCACCAGCGAGTCGGTCGCCAGGTCGTTTTCGTCGCGGCCGAACGGGTCTTCCAGCTCGTCGGCAATCGCGTCCAGACCAAAAAAATGTGTAGCTGACAATCGCGGTAAACAGCGGGGTCAGCCAGCCCAGCGGTTCGGCCATGGCGAACGGCAACAGAATGCAGAACAGGTAGATGGTGCGGTGCAGCAGCAAAGTGTAGGGGAAGGGTAGCGGGGTGTTTTTGATCCGTTCGCACACCGCTTGCGCCTGGGTCAGGCTCGTCAGGTGATTGGCCAGCAGCATGTAGCGCCACTCGCTCAGTTCGCCGCTCTGGTGCAGGTCGGAGCATTGCTGGCCGACCTGCTGCAGAATGCGCCCGCTGTAGTCCGGCACCTGTGCATCGTGTTGCGGGGTGATCCACGCACGGCTGGCCGCCGCTTCGCTTTCCCGGCGCAACCGCGCATTCAGCGAGTGGGCGAAACCGCAGAGGTTGAGCAGCAACGGTTTGCGCTGCGCTGATTCGCGGATGACCTGGGTTTCGCGGATCACCGAACGAATGTGCACCAGCACATCGCCCCAGGCTTTGCGCGCTTCATACCAGCGGTCGTAGCAGGCGTTGTTGCGAAAACTCATGAAAATCGACAGCGACAAGCCGAGCAAGGTGAATGGCGTGGCGTTGACCTTGGTGAAATTGCTCGGGTGGAGCATTTCCATCAGCACGATGGCCGAGGCCAGCAAGGTGACCATCAGCGTGCGCAGGGCGATGCGTTTGGCGATCGAACCCTTGAGGGTGAAGAGGATGGCGAACTGGTTGACCTTGGGTCTGACGATCATGCTGGGCGATCCCGGTTACGCAGGGTGAGGGCGGCTCAACCGCCGGTCATGTTCATGAAGCGCACGACCTGAACGTCGTCGTTCACTTCGAAATTGTGCCGGTACGGCTTGAGTTTCATCGCCTCGATAATGGCCTTTTCCAGCCGCTGCGGTTGCCCCGGATGAGCGCGCAACACGGCTTTGAGGTCCACCGAATGCTCGTTACCCAGACACAGTAGCAAACGCCCTTCGACGGTCAGCCGCACGCGGTTGCAGGTGCCACAGAAATTGTGGCTGTGCGGCGAGATAAAGCCCAGGCGAATGTCCGGTGCTTCGGCCACGCGCCAATAGCGCGACGGGCCTTGGGTCGACTCGGCGGAATCGATCAGGGTGTAGCGCTCGGCGATTTTCTCGCGCACTTGGACGCTGGAGAAAAAACGACTCGGCGCGACTGTGTTCGCTGATGATCCCCAGCGGCATTTCCTCGATGAACGAGACGTCGAGCTGGCGGTCGATGGCGAAACTCACCAGATCGTTGATCGCCTGATCGTTGCGTCCCTGCATCACCACCACGTTGAGTTTGGTTCGGGTGAAACCAGCCTTGCGCGCCGCATCGATGCCCTTGATCACCTGCGCCAGATCACCGGTGCGGGTCATTTGCTTGAAGCGATCCTGGTCGAGGCTGTCGAGACTGATGTTCAGGCGGCTGACCCCGGCGTCGAACAGCGGCGCGGCGAGTTTGTCCAGTTGCGAGCCGTTGGTGGTCATGCACAGCTCACGCAGGCCGGGCAGGGCGGCGATCTGTTCGCACAGTTTGACGACGCCCGGACGGATCAGCGGCTCGCCGCCGGTCAGGCGAATCTTGCGCGTGCCCAGCGCCACGAAGCTCTGCGCCAGTTGATAGATCTCCTCCAGCGTCAGCACTTGCTGGCGCGGCAGAAACTGCATGTCCTCAGCCATGCAATACACGCAGCGGAAGTCGCAGCGGTCGGTAACCGACATGCGCAGATAGTCGACGCGGCGGTTGTAACCATCGATCAAGACACGCTCTGACATGACAGCCTTGCAGGAGTAGAGAAGCCGCATTGAGCGGAAAGAATGGAGTGCACGCAGGTTAGGGGCAACGTTGGCAAGCGTCCAATCACTATTAGTGAATGGCTGATTGATGCGCTCGATGATGAGCTGATTGTTCACCGAGACGACGATCCGGGTTGAACGCCGACAGTGGGCGTGCTCGTGAAGGCGTCCGTGCAGTCGCCACCATTGTCAGAGCACATCCACTGTCAGCTGTGACCGCTGATGTTCCATCAATCAGGGTTATGGCGCGCCAAACATCGCGGTCCAGTAAATGCCGGCGCTGCTTTTCGGGTCGGTCGCGTAGGCGGCGCCGAGTTCCTTGTATTGTGGGTTCATCAGGTTGGCGCAGTGACCGGAGCTGGCAAGCCAGCCGTCGACGACCTTGCGCACTGTATCTTGCCCGGCGGCGATGTTTTCGCCAACCAGTTGGCCGCCGTAGCCGGCCAGTTCGGCGCGGTCGCCCGGGGTGCGGCCGTCACGGTCCTTGTGGTCGAAGTAATTGTTGTTGGCCATGTCGCGGCTGTGATCCTGAGCGATGCTGCCCAGGCTTGCACTCCAGGCCAATGGTGCCGCGGCGGCAAAGGCCTGGCCGCCGCATTGACGTGGCTGGGCGCGAGCGGCGTTGAGTTGTTCAAGCAACTTCTGGCCTTCGCTCTGCGCATCCCCGAGTTTTGCCGACAGCAGTGGTCGTGCCAGCACAATGCGCCAGTCGCGATCGGCGCGGCTCACGCCGACATCGACGAACTGCGGATCCAGCACCACCTGACAGAAGCTCTCCTCAATCGCCTTCATCGCCGACGCCGCATCGCGTGGGCCGTTGAGGGTGATCGCCTGCACATTGACCATCGGGTAACTGGCGCTGGCCATGGCTGTTTGCAGATCGACTGCTCCCGCGGCCGGCAGCCTCAGTCGCGGGTCGGCCGACAGCGGTGGCAGTTCATTGGACGCCTGGCTGCCGCAACGCTGCGGTTGGCTGCGGTAGGCATTGATCGACTCGATCAGTTGCGACTCGTCGGCAGCCATGGCCGAGGCGGCCACGGCCAGCCCAAAACACAGCGCGGCAAAGCGCAAAACGGATGGCATGAAACGCATGGAAATCTCCTTGAGCGGAATGCGCTCATGATGCGCGAAAGGCCCCCGGTCCGTGCAATGTCTTTTTCTTCATCGAGCCGGTTTTTCTGCGGAACGTTACGCCGGCCTTTGCCGTCTACACTCTCCGAAGGCCCCGGGAACCGGGCGTCTCCCCCACGAAACACCTTGCCCGGAACGGGCGCTGCCGGAAGAACTGACATGGGATTGAAATGGTTGGCTGGCTGTTTCGCAGTAACCCTGATGGCCGGTGTGGTGATGGCCACCGATCAGGCCCCGATCAAGGCCAAGGCCGAAGAAAAAGCTCAGGTGCTGGAAGAGAAAGCCGCTGACAAAGTCAGCGCGGCGCCGGCACCCAAATCCGAAGCGATCACACCGACTGAAGTACAAGCCGTGGACCCCGCCGGCACCGCGCCGCTGGACGATCCGATCACCTGCCTGGCACGCAGTATCTACTGGGAAGCCAAGGGGCGCGACACTGCGGAAATGCAGGCCGTGGCCAGCGTGGTGATGAACCGCCTGGGCCATGATGGCTTTCCCGACACCGTGTGTGCAGTGGTCAAACAAGGGTCGGAAACCAAGAGTTGCCAGTTTTCCTGGTGGTGCGATGGCAAGGCCGATCAGGTCAAGGAAGACGCTGAATACACCTTGGCCAAGGACATCGCCGGCAAGGCGCTCAACCGCCAGTTGCCGGATCGCACCCGTGGCGCGTTGTACTTTCATGATCGCAACGTGCACCCGAGTTGGGCCAAGGAGTACAAAAAGACCGCCGCGGTCGGCAAATTCCTGTTCTATAAACCGGCCGGCGGCGATGCGCGTTAGACGCAGACTTCCCGTACACAATTGCGCAACCAGCGGTGCGCCGGGTCGGCGTCCATGCGCGGGTGCCAGAGCATCGATACGCTGATCGGCGGCATCCTGAAGGGCAGGGCGAAGCTGTGCAGGCCCATGCGCAGCTTGCTGGTGTGACGCTCTGGAACCGTGGCGATCAGGTCTGATTCGCGGACCAGCGTCAGCGCCGCCGAAAACCCGCCGAATGAAGTAACGATATCCCGCGTCAGACCCGCAGCCAGCAACGCTTCGTCCACCGGGCCGCTGCTGCGCCCGCGACGTGAGATGAGAATGTGCTGGCCGCCAGCGAAGCGTTTGCTGCTGATCTTGCCCGCACTCAATGGATGGCCCTCACGAACTGCACCAATCCAGTGATCCTGAAACAGGATACGGCTGTGCAGCGCCGGGTCGGTGCTGTCATCGACCACACCGGTCTCCAGATCCACCCGGCCTTCACGTAGAAGGGTGCTGTCCTTGTCGGCCTTCTGCACAAAGCGCAGGCGCACGCCGGGTGCTTCTTCGGCGATGCGCGCGAGCAGGGCGGCGGCGAAGGTTTCAACAAAACCGTCGGTGTTGCGCAGGGTAAAGGTGCGCTGCAACTGGCCGGGGGTCGAGAATCTCGGCGGGGCGCAAAGCGGCCTCGGCTTCCTGCACCAGCGTGCTGACTCGCTCACGCAACTCCAGCGCACGCGGGGGTCGGCACCAGGCCACGCCCGGCGCGCACCAGCAACGGGTCG
>NZ_JABULD010000327.1:0-1965 GCF_014060985.1 Pseudomonas sp. MD195_PC81_125 | reverse complement strand
GGCAGCTCCTACAGGGGCTGGCGTGCCGCAGGCCGCGATCTTTTAGCGTTCCACGCGGGCACTGCGATACGCCGCCGGCCCAACCCCGTAAACCTGCTTGAACTGTCGGCTGAGATGACTCTGATCGGCAAAGCCCAGTTGCATGGCGACTTCCACCGGCAGGCAACCACTCTGCAATAAACCCCGGGCCGTGGCGATGCGCTGCTGCATCAGCCAGGTGTGCGGTGGCATGCCGGTGGCGCGGCGGAAGACACGGGCGAAGTGGAAGGGCGACAGATTCACTGCGGCCGCCAGTTCTTCCAGCGATGGCGGCGCCGCCAGTTGCGCGTGCAGCAGCTCCTTGGCCATCACCACCGCGCGATGTTCCTTGCCCGGGCTGCCGTTGATCTGCACCGCCGCATGCCGCTGCAACAGCAGCATCATCATCTCGCGCCATACCGTTTGCTGTTGCAGCGCGGTGGCCGGGCTTTCCAGCAAGCGATGCAACTGACAGAAACCGTTGACCAGATCCGGGTCGCGGTACAGCGTCGCGCCAAACGCCGGCATCGGCGCGCAGGGCAGTTCCAGTTCTTCGAGCAAGGACACGATCTGTCCGGTATCGGGATAAAAGGCCCGGTACAGCCAGCCGTCCTCGGTGCCCTTGTGCCCGGTGTGCAATTCGTCCGGATTGATCAGCACCAGCGTGCCGCTGCCGGCCAGGTGTTCGGCGCCGCGATAGCGATAACGCTGGGCGCCGGCCATGATCATGCCGATCACATAACCGTCGTGGACGTGCGGGGCGAAGCGATGCTCGATGTAGCGCGCCGACAGCAACTCGACCCCGGCCAGCGGCGCGGTTTGCCAGAAGCGGATCGACTCGCCCTTATCGCTCACGACGTCACACGGGCCAGCCATTGCGGGATGCGCCGTTCCAGGTAGTAGCCGGGCTGGCGGAACGTGCCATCGACAAAGCCGACGTGCCCGCCCTTGGCTTGCAGTTCGAACTGGGTGCTGGCGGACAATTCTTCGGTCGTCGGCAAGCTGTGGGGGAATACGAACGGATCGTCAGCGGCCTGGATGATCAGGGTCGGGGTGCGGATCTCGCCGAGAAAGTAGCGACTCGATGCTCGCCGATAGTAATCCTCGGCATCGTTGAAACCGTGCAGCGGCGCGGTGACTCGGCCATCGAAGTCCCAGAAGGTGCGCATGTTCTCCAGCGAACCGAGCGCCGCCAGGGCTGCCAGGCCATCCTCACGCCCGTCATGCTGGAACTGGCGCTGCTTGTTCTTGATGTAGGCGACCATCTCGCGCATGAAGTGTGCTTGATAGACCTTGGAGAAACCCTGACCGATGCGGTCGGCGCACTGATCGAGCCGAAACGGCACCGACACCGCCACCGCACCGAGCACGCCGCTGTCGCTGCCGGTCTCGCCCAGATGCTTGAGCAACACGTTGCCGCCCAATGAATAGCCGACCGCATACAGCGGCGCCAGCGGGCGCTTGGCCCGCAAGTGTTTGATGGCCTCGGCGAGGTCTTCGCTGGCACCGGAGTGGTAACTGCGCGGCAGCAGGTTGGGTTCGCCGGAGCAACCGCGCCAGTTCAGCGCGACACTGGCCCAGCCCTGCGCGGCGAGCGCGGCCTGGATCCCGGCGACGTAAGGCGAATTGGATGAACCGGTCAGCCCATGCAGCACCAGCACCAGCGGCGCCTCGGCGCTGTGCGGGCCATGCCAGTCGAGATCGAGAAAATCCCCGTCGTCCAGCCACAGGCGTTCCCGCTCGCGATCAAGGTGGACGGTTTTGCGCCACAGCGGCCCCCACAAGGTTTGCAGGTGCGGATTGCCGAGGCCGAAGGCGGGGGTGAAGCGATCTGAAGACGCGGGCACGATGATTCTCGATGCAGCTTTGTGGGCAGAGTACGCACGCTTTTGTGGCGAGGGAGCTTGCTCCCGCTGGACTTGCGCAGCAGGCCTCGCTTCTGAAAAA
>NZ_JABULD010000727.1:0-746 GCF_014060985.1 Pseudomonas sp. MD195_PC81_125 | reverse complement strand
GGCATTTTGCAGCCACGACAGGCCGAGCATGATCGCCAGCACCGACAGCGCGATCAGTATCGAATATTTCAAACGTTGCTTCTGGGTCATTGCGGGTTCCTGAACCTTTCAAATGTATCCGGTTTGTATCCGGTTGCATGCCATGCACATACCGTGTTGCGGGGATGGGCTTTGATAAACGCGGTCTCATGTTACAGCCGATGAAGAGTTTTGGCTTCATGACGGCGTAACCATGAGGATTTTTGAAATGTTCCGTCGAATCACCTGGCTGATTCCCGTCCTTGCCGTACTGACCTTGAGCGGCTGCATCATTTTCCCCCACGGCGGCTGGCATGACGACCACCATCGGTACCAGGAAGGTCCCGGTTATTACCAACATCGATAGGCGATGACTCCCCGCATAAACGTTAAAAACTGTGTTCCCGGAACGACCGCGCCTGCTGAATAGCAGGCGCTTTCTGTCTCTAATCTGACCTGCTCGTGTAAGACGTTGATCAAGCTTTTGTAGGACTCTTCGAGCTGCAACGATTTGCGCATTTTTGATATTTCTGGTCACACCCGTCTGGTGTAAATCCACCTCCCCTCCGCTCTACTCTCTGCGCCCCTGAAGCCCAACCAGACGAGCTCATCCGCGCATGCAACGAACACTTATCGATATCAGCCCCGGACAGGCCATCGGCTTCTGTCTGGCCGTCTCCCTGTTTGAACTGCTGACCTACATGGCCAGCGACCTGATCATGCCGGCA
>NZ_JABULD010000134.1:0-4412 GCF_014060985.1 Pseudomonas sp. MD195_PC81_125 | reverse complement strand
CTCGCGAAGGCTGTGTGTCATTCAACGATGATATCGACTGACACGACGTCTTCGCGAGCAGGCTCGCTCCCCACAGGGGAACTGTGTTCAAATTGTGGAAATGAAAAAGCCCTGCCAGCGATGACAGGGCTTTTTTGTATGGCGGGGAATCAGATCCCCATGCTGCCCAGCGCATTGACGATATTGCGCAGGGTGCCGGCAATGGCCGGGTGTTCGAGTTCAAAGCGGTCAACCGCCAGGTTCACGCCATCGGCGATACTGGCGTCCTGAGTGGCGCTTTCCAGTTTGATTTCGGTTTCAATCTGCGCCATCAGCGCATGCAAATCTTCACGCTCGGTTTCGGACAGCGGCGGATTCTGCTCCAGTTGCTCGCGCAGGGTGTCGAGTTGTTTTTGCAGTTCTTGGGCGGGCATGGTGGTTTCCTTTTATCAAGAGGCACTGGCATTGACCGCAGCCGCGCGCCAAAGGTCTATGGCTGACCTTTAGATTAATCCACTCTGCTGCAACCTGCATGATCCCGGTCAGGGCTTTTCGCCCTTGAGGCGGCGCAGGTTGATGTCGGCCAGGCAGGTGTCGAGCTCGCCCAGGTGGTCGATCACCGAATGCACGCCCAGATTGAACAACTGCAGGGTCGCCTTGCCGCGGCGCTGTTCGCGTTCCTGTTGGCTCAAGGCTTGCCACTCGCTCGGCGACAGGCCGCACAACGAGCCGCAGGAAGCCAGGCCAATGGTCCACAGCCCGGCGTTGAGGCCCGCTTGCAGCAGGCGCGGCTCGCCACTGACCAGCACGCAGCCATCCAGACGGCTGACGTTCAAGCCCATCAGCGCCTGCCAGCAGGCATTCGGCGCGGGCCATGGATTGTTTGTTGCTGAATATTGCGTCGGTTTGATCCACGCCGGCAGAGAGGCCGCCAGGGGATGCGCGAGGGCAGGGGGCAGTTCATCGATCCACGCACAGGGAATCTGCTGGCGCTGCAGGCTGAGCAGGCTGTCAAGGGCGCCGGGTGTGGCGTCGGTGTGCTCGGGCAGCATGCTGGCGTGTTGCCGGGCACGGGCACCGAAATCCACCAGACAGCCACTGAGTCCGAACAGCACGGCGGTCAGGCCGGGCGCGGCGACAGGCAAGGCTTCAGCGTGGGTCATGGCAACGTCCCTGAAATAGTCACGAGGTTAGGCGACATCGGTGACAGCTGGATGACAGGTGTGTGAAGGCGCGCTCTGGAAACGTCCTGCATTACTCTTGACAGGTAGACTGCCCAAAACGGCTTTTGCGCTTATACTAGCGGTCTTAACGCTTGGGCCGACGGTGCCCGCGCCAGTACGAATCCAAGGAGCTTTTCTATGCGCTGGAGCAATCCTCTCGCTCAGCTATGTGTATGTGCCAGCGTCTTGCTGGTTCCGTTCGCCGCCAATGCTGCAACGGAAGAAGACCCTTGGGAAAGCGTCAACCGCCCGATCTTCCAGTTCAACGACTTCGTCGACACCTACGCGCTCAAGCCGCTGGCGCAGGGCTACGAGTACGTGACGCCGCAGTTCCTTGAAGATGGCATCCACAACATGTTCCGCAACGTCGGTGACGTCACCAACCTGGCGAACAACATTCTGCAGGCCAAGCCCGCAGCCGCCGGTGTCGATACCGCGCGCATCATCTTCAACACCACGTTCGGCCTGCTGGGCTTCTTCGATGTCGGCACCAAAATGGGCCTCAATCGCAGCGATGAGGACTTCGGTCAGACCCTCGGTTACTGGGGCGTCAGCAGCGGCCCTTACGTGATGCTGCCGTTGCTCGGCCCGAGCACCCTGCGTGATGCGCCGTCGAAGTACGTCGACAGCTACACCGGTCCGTACCGCTACATCAACGACGTACCTGTGCGTAACTCGGTATTCGGCCTGAACATCGTCGATACCCGCGCCAGCCTGCTGTCGAGCGAGAAGCTGATCAGCGGCGACAAGTACACCTTCATCCGCAACGCCTACCTGCAGAACCGCGAGTTCAAGGTCAAGGATGGTCAAGTCGAAGACGATTTCTGATTTCGACCGATGACAAGAAGGCGGCCCTTGGGGCCGCCTTTTTTGTGTGCGCTTATTTCATTTTCAGAATGCTCAGGCCGAGCTTCTGGCTGTCGCCATCCTGGGCCTTGACCCAGACCACTTCGGTCTCCGCTTCCAGACCGCTCAAGGCGGCATGATCGGAGTCGATGCGCACACTCAAGCGGTCGCCAACCGCGAACTGGCGCGGTGCCTCAACCTGCATGCCGCTGCTCGAGAGGTCGATGCACACGGCTGATACCTCATCACCCTCATGGATCAACACCACATCGGCGTCGACCCGCATGCGGATGAAATCACGCTTTTCGCTGTAGTCCCGACCGGTTTGACTCATGGTTTTGACCTTCCATTGGGTTAAGGTTTGAGCGGTTCTTATAACTCTCGGTGATTTGACAAGTAAAGTCGTCAAGCGACCATCGGCGCATGCTTGAAACGCCCCGCGGATGGGAGTACCGTCTGCGCCTTAGAAGGGCACCTCTGGTGCAATCGCGTTCCGGGCCACTGCTCGAAAGCGGTGCAGCAGAGAGGCTAGAAAGCGAATCCAGTAGTCTGAGCCGGGCCGATGCCCCGCCTGCTACGCCAACCTAATTCTGGCGCCGTTTGCCCACATGCCAAAAACCAGTGCCACGCTGCTGATAATCGATGATGACGAAGTAGTGCGCGCGAGCCTCGCGGCCTATTTGGAAGACAGTGGTTTCAGCGTCCTGCAGGCCAGCAACGGCCAACAGGGTCTTCAGGTATTCGAGCAAGACAAGCCCGACTTGGTCATCTGCGATCTGCGCATGCCGCAGATGGGTGGGCTCGAACTCATCCGTCAGGTCACCGAGCGGTCACCGCAAACGCCGATGATCGTCGTTTCGGGTGCCGGCGTGATGAACGACGCGGTCGAGGCGCTGCGCCTGGGTGCGGCGGACTACCTGATCAAGCCTCTTGAAGACCTGGCCGTGCTCGAGCACTCGGTGCGTCGTGCGCTTGATCGTGCGCGCCTGCTGCTGGAGAACCAGCGCTACCGCGAGAAGCTGGAGAAGGCCAACCGCGAGCTCGAAGCCAGCCTGAACCTGCTGCAGGAAGATCAGAACGCCGGTCGCCAGGTACAGATGAACATGCTGCCGGAAAGCCCGTGGCGCATCGACGAGTTCCAGTTTGCCCACCAGATCATCCCGTCGCTGTACCTGTCGGGAGATTTTGTCGACTATTTCCGCGTCGACGAGCGTCGGGTGGCGTTCTACCTGGCTGACGTGTCGGGGCATGGCGCCTCTTCGGCGTTCGTCACCGTGCTGCTGAAGTTCATGACCACGCGCTTGCTGTTCGAGTCCAAGCGCAACGGCACATTGCCGGAATTCAAGCCTTCGGAAGTCCTTGGTCATATCAACCGGGGGCTGATCAGTTGTAAGCTGGGCAAACACGTCACAATGGTCGGTGGAGTCATCGACGAGGAGACCGGTTTGTTGACCTATAGCATCGGCGGCCATCTGCCGTTGCCTGTGTTGTACACGCCTGACAGTGTTCGTTACCTCGAAGGCCGCGGTTTGCCGGTGGGCCTGTTCAACGAGGCCACCTACGAAGATCACGTGCTTGAGCTGCCACCGACGTTCAGCCTGACGCTGATGTCCGACGGTATTCTGGATCTATTGCCAGAACCTACGCTCAAAGAAAAAGAAGCCGCTTTGCCACAACGGGTGAAGTCGGCGGGCGGCAGCCTGGATGGTCTGCGGCAAGTGTTTGGATTGGCCACGCTAGGGGAGATGCCGGATGATATCGCCCTGTTGGTGTTGAGCAGGAACCTTCAATGAGTACCGGTAGAATCCAGTTCGCCGAGCAGGACGGCACCTTCGTCCTGAAGTTCGTCGGTGAAGTTCGCCTGACCCTGTGTTCGGCGTTGGATGCGACTATTGAGAAAATCTTCACCGCGCTGAATTTCAACGCGATCGTGATCGATTTGACCGAAACCCGCAGCATCGACAGCACCACCCTGGGCCTGTTGGCCAAGCTGTCGATCCTGTCGCGGCAAAAGGTCGGCCTGCTGCCGACCGTCGTCACCACCCACGAAGACATCACCCGTCTGTTGCAGTCGATGGGCTTCGAACAGGTGTTCAACATCGTCAACCACCCGGTGCCGTGTCCCGAGTGCCTGGACGACCTGCCGGATCAGGATCAGTCAGAAGAAGTGGTGCGGATCAAGGTGCTTGAAGCGCACAAGATCCTCATGGGGCTGAACGATTCCAACCGTGAAGCCTTCCATGACCTGGTGAATGCCCTCGAAAGACACTGATTCTTTGAGGTTGAGGTTGTCTGTTCCGGCCTCTTCGCGGGCAAGCCCGCTCCCACAGTGATTGAGTGAACCCGAGATCTTCATTCCACACC